>JAKUSA010000025.1:0-16237 GCA_022449565.1 Acidimicrobiales bacterium
GGCTTTGACGAGCTCCCCTTCATAACCGTCCTCACCGGCCCATAGCGCCCGGAGGGCCAGAATCGTCTCGTCGGTTCGCTGGCCCACCGTTTCCCGGTCCACGCCGACCCGCGTCCAGATCCCGGGGTTGCCTAGACCGCCACCCAGGACGAGGCGTCCTCCGCAGATCTGA
Source organism: Acidimicrobiales bacterium (assembly GCA_022449565.1). Classification (GTDB taxonomy): domain Bacteria; phylum Actinomycetota; class Acidimicrobiia; order Acidimicrobiales; family MedAcidi-G1; genus JAKUSA01. The sequence goes on from JAKUSA010000025.1 coordinate 173, forward strand.
TCGAGGACCGATGTGTCGTAGGCCAGGCGCAACGGATCCCATACGGGGGCCAGGGAAACGGCCGTTCCCAGGGTCATCGAGGTTAGAGGAGCGAGATGGGCCAGTACGAGAAACGGCGATGAAATGTGCTGGATCGCTCCTTTTACTGGGGGGTAACTCTCGCCGGCCCACACCGATCGGAAACCGAGGCTCTCGGCCAGAGTGATGATCGGCAGGTATCGGCTGACCTGTTCGTCGAGGCGCGCGTCGTCGCCGGTCGGAAATTCGAGGAATAGACCGAACTCAAGCTTTGACACTGTTGTCTCCCTGTTCTCCCGGGGTCAACCGGTTCAGCCGACGACTGCTGGTAGGACCTCGTTGCGAAGTATGCGCATTTGCTCGATGAGGTTCTTGATGGTCGGATAAACCGGTCGGACCTCGACCCAGTTGACCCCCGCCTCGTGGAACTCGCTCAAGCGGGCCGCCACGGTGGCCGGGGATCCGACAAGGGTCCGCTTCCGGTACGCCTCTTCGGAGGGGAAAACCGGCGCGACTGTTGGATAGGCCTGCTCATGAGCGGCATCGTCGGTCGCGGCGACCGTCAGGATCTGGTTGATGCCGAGATACTGGGGCCCAGCTCGCCCTGCTTTTTTGTAGAGCTCTCGGAGGCGGGGGACCCCCTTCCGGTATTCGTCAACGCTCACTTGTGAGGGATTCCACCCGTCGCCATATCGGGCCGCGCGGGCGAGTGCGTGATCTGATCTGCCACCGATCAGAACTGGAGGCCGGGGTTGCTGCACCGGTTTAGGAAACATGTCGAGGGCTTCAAATGAGACGTAGCGACCCTGGTATGTGGCTGACTCTTGGGACCAGAGCGCATAGATGGCCTCGATGTATTCATCGGTGCGCGGGCCGCGATTGCCGGGGACGTCGAACGCGTCGTACTCCTTTTCGGCATTCGTTCGATGGCGACCGAGCCTGGTGGTCTCGACGCCCCTCGTGCGGATCGGTGGCCCCACTCCGAAGCCGAGGATGAGGCGACCAGCCGAGAGGACATCTAACGTCGCGGCCTGCTTGGCGAAGAGTACGGGGTGCCGGTTGGGGAGAACGAGGACGGACACCGCAAGTTTTACGCTGTGGGTGACGGCGGCGAGATAGGCCAAGGTCTGCATCGACTCGAAGAAATCACGGTCGTCACCGACAGCCTTAATGCCGCGCATACCCGAAGAGATCCAGGCGCCGTTGAAGGAGATGTGGTCACGAACCGACACTCCGTGGAACCGGAGTTCTTCGGCCGCCTCGGCAGTTCGGAGTAGGCCCTCTTGGGTGACGATCCGGTTCGACTGCGGCACCATGAGGACGAGCCGGATCGGATCGTCTCCCATCTGCGGCCCCCCCACTAAAGCTCCGTATACATTATGCGAGTCTCGCAGAGTCGGCCAATGAGGACTGGATGTCTTGGAAGGGTTCGTCGATGACATGCGACCTGGTCACGTTGGTGCCCCGGTGAAGCGTCGGGAGGATTTGCGCCTTCTCACTGGTCGGGCCCGATACATCGCTGACATCGACCTTCCGGGGATGCTCGAGGCGGTCTTTGTCCGTAGTCCGGTTGCCCACGCGGAGATCCGTCGGATCGCCCTTGACCCAGCCCGAGCAATGCGGGGAGTGCGTGCAATCGTCACAAGCGCAGACCTTCAGGGCATGTCGCCCTTTCCAGACAATCTGAAAATGGCTCGAGGTGTGTCCCAGTTCCCGCTGGCTGTTGACCGGGTCCGGTATGTGGGGACACCGGTTGCCACTGTTGTCGCCGACGATCGATTTCTGGCCGTTGATGCCTCAGAAGCAGTCACTGTCGACTATGAACCCCTCCCGGTCGTCTCGTCGGTCGAGGAATCGTTAGCGCCCGGAGCCCCTTCGCTCTATGACGACTGGCCCGACAACAAACTGCTGGAGTTGTCACGGGAGGACCCTGAGGTCGATGAGATCTTTGCCCGGTCGAGGGTGGTGACGGAGACCTACAGGATGCACCGCCACGGCGCGGTGCCAATGGAGACCCGCGGCGTCGTCGTCGACTACGACGGTGAACGCTTGACGGTCTGGGCTTCATCTCAGCAGCCGTTCATCGAGCGCGCCGCCCTTTCCCAGGTTCTGGGGATTAGAGAGTCGAAGATCAGGGTGATCGTCCCGGCAGTCGGCGGTGGCTTTGGAGCGAAACTCCATGTCAATTCCGAGGACGCGGTTGTCGCATGGCTGGCCATGCGATTGGGTCGCCCAGTTCGGTGGATTGAGACTCGCGCCGAGCATTTAACCTCGGCCGCCCAGTCCCGGGAGCAATGGCATGAATTCGAGGCTGCCATTGGTGAGGATGGTCGGATTGACGCGGTCAGGTGCCGGGTCATCCGCGACCTCGGCTCCGGTGAAATCTTTCCGCCCGGGGTCGGCCCGGCATTGGTCTCAGCTGGGGCAGTGACCGGGCCGTACCGAATTCCGCGTGCAGCGGTCTCGATCACAGGAGTTGTCACGAACAAGACGCCGGCCGGGGCGTATCGCGGTTACGGAATGCCCGAGATTGTCTTCGCCCTGGAGCGGTTTGTCGAGAAAATCGCCGGCGTGCTCGGCCGGGACCCGGTGGATTACCGCCGTGAGATGCTGATCCGACCGGAGGACCTCCCGTACCGGGACGCTCGGGGGAAACTCATCGACTCGGGAAGCCATCTTGAGGCGTTTGACCAGGCGGTCGAGTGGGGAAGAGCGGCTCGCCGGAGGCATGTACCTGAGGCCGGACACCGTGTTGGGATCGGATATGCGACCTATGTCGAGGGGGTCGGCCCGACGTATTTCGGTACCAGCGGCCGGTGGACCGTCGGGGATGGTGCGCAGGTGCAGATCGAGCCCGACGGAACTGTGACGGTGTCATCACCTGTCGTGGACATGGGGCAGGGCACGAGGACGATGGTGGCAACAGTCACTGCTGAGGCGCTCGGTGTTTCGGTGGGTGATGTTGAGGTTCGGCTGGGGGATACCGATGTAACCCCATACGGGCTCGGATCATTTGGGGCGAGGAGCAGCATCGTGGCTGCTGGAGGGATCGGGAAGGCAGCTACCGAGATTCAGGCCAAGGTGCTCGAGATAGCGGCACACAAGCTCGAGGCAGCTGTCAACGATCTGGTCATCGAGGATGGACATGTTTACGTACGAGGTTCAGCCGGGTCTTCTCTCAGTCTCGAGGAGGTTGCCGAAGTTGCATACTTTCGGACGTTCGAGCTGCCCGCCGGGATGACCTCAGGCCTCTCGGCTACCTCCGTCTATGAGCCCGAGGGAGTGGATCACCTACCCGACTCGAATGGGCAGATGGACGCCTGCGTCAGTTACTCGAACTCGACTCATGTCGCCGTCGTCGACATCGATCTCGCCACCGGTGACCTGTCGGTGATTGATTATCTGGCGGTTCACGATTGTGGACCGCTGATCAATCCTGCGATCGTGGAGGGTCAGATTCATGGGGGGGTGGCGCAGGGGATCGGTGGCGCGATCTTCGAGCAGATGATCTATACGGCTGATGGCCAGCCCCTTGCCACGAGCCTGACCGACTATCTGATTCCCGGTCCCGGGGAGATTCCTCATCTCGAGGTGGAGCACCTGGAGAGTCCATCCCCAGTGACGCCCCTGGGTATCAAGGGCGCCGGCGAGGCCGGCGCCACTGGGCCCCCAGCGGCAATTGCTAATGCCGTGGCCGATGCCCTTGCCGAATTCGAGGTCGAGATCGTCGAGACGCCACTGACCCCGCGAGTGGTCTGGGGGTTGCTGAGGGAGGCTGGTAGTAGATGACAGGGAGGGCTATCGAGTAATGGTCAAGGAACACATCAATGCCGCAGATGCCTATGCGCCTCCGTGGCACTTCAATCAGGCGGTGAAAGTAACTGAGGGGACCTCCATGATCTTCCTGAGTGCACTAGCCGGGTATCAACCTGATGGAACGTTGGCCGAGTCTGACGTCGTAGCTCAGGCGGAGGCCGCGTTTGAGAATATGGCAAAGGTGGTGCGTGCCGCGGGCGGCAGTTTGGCCGATGTCGTTAAGACAACCGTCTACGTCAGGGAGGACTTCCTCGAATACCGTGACGCGCTTCGGGCCATCCGGTCCCGTTACTTCACGGAGAATTACCCAGCATCCACGCTCGTGCAAGTGGTCGGCTTCGCTAACCCCGACTACCTTTTCCAGATCGAAGCAATAGCGGTCATCAATTGATCGCTTTCACCTTTGGCGGACCTTTGGGCCTGTGGTGCGGTCGGTATCCGGTCCGCCCTGGCGCCTCGGAGTGGTTCGTTCGGCGAAAAGTTGCGGAGCCCAGTGACCGACGTAACCAGTGACGCAATGACCCATGAGGACCGATCGGGACCCGGGGACACTGGTTCGCGCCAGGGTCTTGCCGGGCAGCCGAGGTTGTCGGTGCTCCCCAGGGGTCCATGGTGGACCCGGGTCAAGACGTGGCACAAGATCCTGATCGTCGCCTTCGAGGTCTTCATAATTGGTGTGATCTGGCAGTTCCTGATTGGGACACTCGAGTTGATTAATCCGATCTTCATGCCCACACCGACGAGGATCATCGAGGGATTTGGGTTGCTGTTCGGAAGTGGGGAGAAATCGGTCATATCGGCAACCGACCAGGCGATCTGGGTGCACATAAGACGCAGCGCCTTCTGCTACAGCTCGGGTCTTCTCATCGGTGTCATCGTGGGAATCCCGGTCGGTCTGTTGATCGGGACTTCGCGGACGGCGTACAGGCTGATCGGACGGTTTATTTGGTGGCTCTACGCTGTCCCGTGGGTTGCCCTGCGGCCCCCGGCAACGATTTGGTTCGGCTTCGAGGCCGCCCCTGTGATCTTTATCGTCTCGTTCGCATCCACCTTCCCGATCCTGCTCAATACTGCGGCGGGTCCTCAGACGGTAGACCCGTCGCTCCTGCGATCGGCGCAGGTCTTCGGTGCGGGCCGGTTCAAACAGTTCTGGAAGGTCCTGTTGCCGTCGTCGCTGCCTTTCATCTTCGTCGGCCTACGTCAGGCGATCGTCATCTCGATGATCTCGCTCCAGGTTGCCGAGATCGTCGGCTCGTCGAAGGGCCTAGGTGCGCTCATTGTGCTCATGACGTCTCACTTCAAGACCGGAGCGGCATTCGCGGTGCTTCTCAGCGCGGCGCTGATCACGATCATTCTGGGCCAGGGCGTGCGCTACACGGCGGAGAAACTTGCGCCGTGGCACTTTGGCCAGGTTCGGAGGTAGGACGATGACGCTCAGAAGGCGAAAGACCGAGGCGAGTGGCATGGCCTCCGAGGCGGAGGTCGATCACCAGGTCATTCTGGCCCATCTCGGTAAGAGAAACGCTTCGCGCACTTCCGTCTGGAACCTCATCTTCGTTATTGAGGTTGCGGCGCTGCTCGGCCTGTGGGAGATGATCTCGGGGCCGCTCGGGGTGATGAACCCGAAGTTTCTGCCGCCCCCCTCTGCCATTTTCGACGAATTGTGGCGGATGCTCCCGATCGTCGGTGAGCGACCGATTACCGAAGACATCGTCTTCAGTCTGACGAATTTTGCCTATGGGTACGTTCTTGCAGCGGTTGTGGGAACGACGCTCGGTCTCGTTATCGGCACAACGAAGGCCGGTGAACTTCTGCTTGGGCCGTTGGCCTATTACGCCTATGCCGTCCCCCGGAGTGCCTTAGCTCCGGTCATCATCCTGATCTGGGGTCTTGGGGCAGAGTCCAAGGTCGTGATCATCTTTTTGCTCGCAGTGTTTCCCGTCCTGATCACAACCATGGAGGGTGGCGCCCAGGTCAACCGGACCCTGGTCGACGCCGGGCGTGTTTTCGGCGCGACTCGATTGCAGACAATGAGGAAGGTGATACTTCCGGACCTTTTCCCCTACGTGTTGATCGGTCTCCGGATCGCGGTCATCCGCGGGTACATCGGTGTACTCATCGGAGAGCTGATGGGAAGCTTCAAGGGCCTCGGAACAATCCTCAAACGATCTTCGTACAACTTTGAAATGGCGAAGTCATTTGCCGTAGTGGCCATCCTCATAGTGTTGTCCAGCCTTACCATGCTGTTGGTCTCCTTCATGAAGACGAAGTTGGTGCCTTGGCACCAGGAGGAGGACCTGCTGAAGTCTCGCTGAGGGGGAAGGTGATAGTTCGAGTTAGGCCTCTTCGACCAGTTTTGCCTGAGCGTGAATCTCGAGGCGGACCTCGCGTCCGACTGCCACGCCTCCCCAGTCGAGGGGTCGATTCCAGGTCATGCCCCACTGGTGGCGGTCGATCACCGTCTCGGCATGGAAGAGAGATTTCAGCCTCCCCCAATCGACCGTGAGCCCGAGAAACCTCACGTCGAGCGTGACCGGGTTTGTCTCACCGCGAATCGTCAGGTCGCCCGTCAACTTCCATAGGTCATCGATCGGTTGGATGGCCGTACTCGCGAACCAGATGGTTGGGAATCTCGCGACGTGGATGAAGTCCTCAGAAGTCAAATGCTGATCCCGTTTTTCATCGTCGGTTGTGAGGGTCCGTGCATCCAGTTCGACCTCGAGATGCGAGTTGGACGGGTCGTCGGTCACCGTGAATGAGCCAGTGATACCGGGTATCCGTCCCTTGACCCGGGCCAGGACTAGGTGGGGGGCGATGAAGGTTGCGAAGGTGTTGGGGACGTCGAGTTCCCAGGTGCCCACAGGGGGAACGGTGTGACCCCCGATGCTGCGAATGGTTTCTGTGTAGTCCATTGTTCTTCCGATCTCCATGGCGAGGTGCGCGTTTGCTCGGTTTCTCTCTACGTGAAGGCTGGCATTACCTCGTCGTGAATCAAATGCATTTGGCTGACGAGATGGTCGATGTCGGGGTAGAAGGGTTTTAGTTCGATGTAGTTGGCCCCAACTGCTACGTATTCTTGGACGCGTCGGGTGAAAGTCTCGGGGTTGCCGAGGAGGGTTCGCTCTCGGTACTCATCGAGGTTTGGGAACATCTTCATCGCTGAGGGGTCAGCGATCTCGTGCGCGGCCTCGTCGCTTTCGGCGATCACCGAATGGATGTTTATTCCGACCTCGGTTAGATCGTCTCGACCCTCCTGCTCGAAATAGGCGCGAAGGGTCGGCAGCGACGACGCCAACTGTGCGGCGCTCACCTGGCTGGGGTTCCATCCGTTGCCGTACCTTGCCGCCCGTCGCAACGCGTGGTCGGATCGGCCACCAATCATCACTGTCGGTCTCGGCTTCTGGACCGGTTTGGGAAAGACCTCGATGTCGTTGAACGAGACGAACTGTCCTTCGAAGGTCGCGCTCTCATTCTCCCAGATGGTGAAGATCGCCTCTAGGTATTCGTTCGTACGGACTCCGCGGTTTCCCGACACACCGACTGCGTCGTACTCGCGGGCTGCGTTGTCCCGATGTCGGCCCAACTTGGTGGTCTCGTAGCCAGTCGGATTCAACGGTGGCCCGACACCTACACCGAGGACGAATCGACCCTTTGACAGGACATCGAGCGTTGCTGCCTGCTTGGCGAACAGCACCGGGTCGCGCAATGGGAGGATGATGACCGATGCGACGAGTCTTACCCGCTCGGTCCGTGCCGCGACGAAGGTCAGCGTCTCCATGGCTTCGTAGAGATCGCGGTTGTCACCTGGCCCCTCGGCACCCTGCATTCCCGAGGCGATCCAGAACCCGTTGAACACGAGGTGATCGTGGACTGTTACCGCATCGAAGCCGAGTTCCTCGGCGGTCTCTGCTATCCGGAGGATCGCGTCGCGCGAAGCGACTGAGTTGGTTTGGGGAAGCATTACTGAGAACCGGGGGGGCACGCATTCCTCCAAACTCGGATCTTGTATAGGGTATACCAACACACCAGCTGGCCTGCCTAGGCCAGCCCGACCGCGCTAAGGGAAGGGGAGTGGCCCCTTGACCGGACATGGCGACGACGGGATCCGATTTTCCATTCGTCTTCCCCAGACCTATTGCACAGCGGGTCCCCAGGCGATGCTCGATGTCGCCCAGGCTGCTGACGAGTTGGGTTTGTTCGGGGTTTCGGTGCAGGACCACGTGATCGCCGACGCGGCCCTCTCATCCTGTGCCGGATTACACAACCAGAGTGGCGAGGATCGGGATGTCTATGAGGCCCTCCAGACACTCGCCTTCGTCGCTGGGCACACCAAGAACATCAAGCTGATCACGGGGGTCCTGATCGTACCGTTCCGTAATGCGGTGCTACTCGCCAAGGAGACGGCCGCGCTTGACGTGTTTTCTGACGGGCGGCTCGTGGTGGGCGTCGGGGTAGGAGCACCGAGGCGTGGTCGGATCGAATCAGGTGGAAATCAGGACATCAGCGTCCATGCCCGAGTCTCCGACAAGGAGTTCGCCACTTTCAACGTCCAGGGCCATCGCGGGCGGATTACCGACGAGACCCTGCAGGTCATGGAAGCAATCTGGACAGAGGATGAAGCCTCCTTTCACGGTGAGCACTATGACTTCGATTCCCTGGCCGTGTATCCGAAGCCGGTCCAGAGACCCCGCCCGAGGTTCTGGATCGGGGGCCGGTCCGAGGCAGCCCGCCGACGGGCGGTTGATCACGCTGAGGGCTGGATTCCGAGCCAGATCTCTGCCGACATGTTTCGAGATAGTGCCGCCTGGATGCGGTCGTATGCCGACGAGCGAGATCGCCCGATGCCATATGACCTCGGTGTCAATATCTTTGCCGCCCTTGCCGGGTCTGACGGCGAGGCCCATCAGTACATGGCCGATGGTTTCGGATCGCGCTTCAACGAGGAAGGCCTTGAGACACTCGTCATATCCGGTGGGCTAGACACCTTCATCGGAAAGACCCGTCGTTTCGTAGATGCAGGCGTCAATGTCTTCGATCTGAAGTTCGTGCCGATCACAGTCGACAAGACGATCGAACAAATGGAAGTGCTTGTCCGAGAGGTGGTTCCCGCCCTGATGTCCTGACCACGAGTTTCGGAAGTTGGTCTCGACGGAGTTGGAGTCTGGAGGATGATAAATGAAGGAAGAAGAGGTCTCCTTCTTCTCTGAAGGCGAACGGATTTCGGCGATTCTCAGACTTCCCGACGGGAGTCCGCCCGGATCTTGGCCGGCGATCGTGCAGGGGCCTGGTTGGTTGGGCCTTAAGGACGCAAAGTTGTACCTCCGCTACCACGAGGGCCTTACCGATGCTGGGTTCGCCGTCATGATCTTCGACTACCGCGGGTTCGGCGAATCAGAGGGTGATCGGCGTCTGCTGTCACCCTCCCGGCAGCTCGAGGATCTCGTGAATGCCGTCACCTACCTGACGACCAGGGAGGATGTCGATGCCGACAACATCGGTGTCTTTGGCTCAGGCGGCACGGGAGGCGGCAACGCCGTTCTGCTCGCCGCGGTTGACGATCGTGTCGGCTGCGCCGTGGCCCAGGTCCCGGTTGCCGATGGCGAGGACTGGCTCCGTCGGATGCGTCGAGAGTATGAGTGGCAGGAGTTTCTTGCCCGACTCCGTGCGGATCGCGAGCAGCGAGTGACGACCGGCGAAGGGGAGTTGGTACAGCCGCGAGAAGAGATCATGATTCCCACCCCCGAGAGGCGCCAGACCAAGGTCAAAGCCGATGTAGATGACCGGGTCTCCGACGGCGTGTGGCTCCGGGGTGCCGAGGAGATCCTCTCCTACAAGCCGATCGATGTCGTCGACCGGATCGCTCCTCGGGGATTGATGGTGATTGCAGTCGAAGATGATCCGGTGACCCCTACCGACCATGCGGTTTCGCTCTACGAGCGGGCAGGTGCACCGAAGAAGCTGATCCTTCAACGTCACACCACCCATTACGCGGCCTACGAGCAGTATGGCGAAGAGGTTGTGCCGGCGATAGTCGAATGGTTCCAGCAGCACCTCAACCGGTCGGGCCTGGTCGTTTTCAGCGAGGAGGCGACCCCGGATGACCGTTGATCTCGCGATTACGGGCGGCCGAATTGTTGACCAGGGACAGTCACGGGAGGGTGACCTGCTGATCGCGGACGGTGTGATTGCCGGGGTCGGCGCGCCCGGTTCAGCGCCATCAGACACCGGTGAGATAATTGACGCGGCTGGCCACCTCGTTATCCCGGGGATGATCGACGTTCATGTGCATACTCGCGAGCCTGGATGGACTCACAAGGAGGACATAACCACCTGCTCCCAGGCTGCGGCAGCCGGTGGGGTTACGACGATCTTCGGGATGCCTAATCTGCGGCCTCCGACGACCACCGTCGAGACCCTCCGTGAAGTGCTGGACCTCTACGCGGCGAAAAGCGTCGTCGACTACAACCACAACCCGGCGGCATCGAATCCCGACCAGATCGCAGGTATGGCCGAACTCGGAATCGCCGCCTACAAGATCTACATGGTCGTCGACACCGGCCGGGAGTATCCACACCCTGCGGGGACAGGCATGCACGACCACGGTCATCTTCTTGAGATGTTCGAGACAATCGCTCCCACCGGGCTTCCTTTCATGGTCCACCCACATGATCAGGGGATTATGGACCTGATCGAACAGAGGTACTGGGCTGCCGGGGACCGAAGCCCCGAGGCCTATGCCAAGACTCTTGCGGCGTATGACGGGGTGATCTGGGACACCGCGATCGGGGTGTTGTTACGAATTGCCGAGGCGACCGAGTGCCCCCTTCACATCGTTCACGCGCAGACCTCCAGGTCCATCGAGATGATCCGTCAGGCCAAGGAGCGGGGTCTGCGGGTGTCGGCCGAGGCGAATCATTGGACGCTCTTTCTCGGTTCCTGGGACGATGTCACCACCCTCGGGCCCTACGCGCTCTCCTATTGGGTTCCGGACCACCACAAGGAGGCGACTTGGGAAGCTCTGGTCGACGGAACGATTGACATGGCGAACTCCGACCATGCTCCCCATACACGGGAGGAGAAAGAGGTCGGGTGGACCGACATGTGGGCCGCTCACACCGGTACCCCCGGCATCCAGTACCAACTACCACTGCTTGTCGATGCCGTGGGCAAGGGCCAGATGTCGATTGAACGAATGGTCGAGGTGACGTCTAACGCCCCGGCGAGAATCTTTGGTCTCGGCCAGAAGGGATCTTTCGTTCCGGGGGTAGACGCGGATGTCACTGTCATCGATCCAGATTTGGAGTGGACGATCACTGATGAAGATGTCCTTTCCAGGATCGGATGGACGCCTTACGCGGGTCGGACGATTCGTGGAAAGGTGATTCGGACACTCATCCGCGGCAGGGACGTCTACCGGGACGGCACGGTGGTTGGCGCACCTGGATTTGGAAAGCAAGCTCGACCAACGACTCGACCGGAGAACGGTGTCTGATGAAATTTGGATTACTTATGCCGCACTTCGGCGAAGAAGCCGGACCGACGAAACTACTCAGAGGCGCAGAACTTGCCGAGACCTATGGCTTCGACTCCCTGTGGGTTCGAGATCATCTGGTTTTCGAACCGCATGGAGAGTTAGAGAAACCCAATGCCGCGTTCTACGAGGCTCTGACGTCGTTGACGGCGATCGGTGCCGTGACCGACCGGATCCAGCTGGGGACCGGATCGTTGATCCCCTTCCGGCATCCCCTCCACACCGCACTCACCGTTGCCACGATGACTCAGATGTTCGGGCCGCGGGTGATCTTGGGCTTTGGAGCAGGAACCTTCGACCATGAGTTCGAGGCAATCGGCATGGGTCATGCCGACCGGGTCGAACTGGTCCGCTCGAATGCGGCCATTTTGAAGCGGGTCTTTTCTGAGCGTGACGTCGATTATGAGGACGAGAACTACCGGTTCAGTGGGGTCAACGTCGACCCGAAACCGCCCGGACCGGTCCCGTTCTACTACTGCGGTGGAACGCCTAGGTCGGCCCGTCTGGCAGTCGAGTTTTGCGACGGTTGGATGCCCGGCCGAATCACCTTGAAGACCATTGGGGAACGTATCGCCGCTATGTCGGCACTTGTGGAATCGTCCGGTCGCAGCCTCCCAGTGGTCGGAGTGATTCCACCGACCTCGATTGCTGGAGACCACGATCGGGCACTAGACGACCTCAACATTGGGGGCCTCCTGAAGTGGGCCAATGAGCGGGGGAAATGGTGGGTCAAGCCACCGTCGGGCAGGTTCGAAACCGCAGAGGATCTTGAGGGTTCCCTCATTGCCGGGAGTCCTGACGAGGTCATTGCCGAGGTTCGGAAATTCCAGGCCGTTGGGGTCGATCACCTCGTGTTTGACTTGCGACTCCGGTTCGATCGCTGGTTCGAGAGCATCGAACTACTCGGGGCCCACGTCCTTCCTGAATTACGTGGGGTGTAGTGAGACGGAAGCTCAAGAGTGAACCAGGCGCCTACCGAGGTTCCGCCCGAACCTGAACACGCCGAGGCGAGTACGACACTGGGTGTACTTCTCCAACGCAACTTCGCCCCCTACTTCATTGGCAACCTGCTCTCCAGTTGCGGAACTTGGATCCAGAACATCGCTCAGGTGGTCTTGGTCTTTCGTTTGACCGGCTCGACCTTTCATGTAGCTGTGGTGACCTTTGCCCAGTTCATCGGCGTGGTGGTCCTGGCCCCGTGGACGGGCGCCGTCGCCGACCGGTTCGATCGCCGGCGGATGCTCATTCTTACCCAGGTGTGGTCTGCGGGGGTTGTCGCCTCTCTGGGGCTCGTCACGTACCTCGACATCGTCAATCCGACAGTCCTCATTGTCGCTGCATTAACCGTCGGCGTTGCCAAGGCCTTCTCGGTGCCCCTCCAGCAGTCCCTCGTCCCATCTCTGGTGACCCGTGCGGATCTCCAGTCAGCTGTTGCCTTGAACTCGGTGACGTTCAACCTGTCGCGGGCGGTGGGACCGATGGTCGGTGCAGTACTGATAGCAACGGTGGGCTTTACCTGGGCCTTCTCGATCAACGCTCTGTCATACCTGGGACTGGTCGGCGCCCTTCTGGTCTTGGAGATCCCCGAACGAGAGAGGTCGATGACAGAGGGACGGCCAAAACTGCGGGACACCATACGTTTGGTGCGACGGGAGGGTCAGATGATGCCTCTGCTTCTCACGGTGGCGGTGGTCGCAGTGGCAGTGGACCCGGTCAACAATCTCACCCCTGCCTTCTCAGTGGAGGTTTACGGCCGCGCTGACACGTTCACCGGCATCCTGACCGGTTCCTTCGGAGTAGGCGCCGCGTTTGGAGCAGTGCTCATCGTCGCCCGGGCCAGGGTGTCACTTCGGAACATCGCCATGGCGATGACCGTGGTAGGGGCCACGATTATCGGCTTCGGGGCTTCGACGAGCGGAGCGGTCGGTATCGCCGTTCTGTTCCTGGCCGGGATGGCGTTCATCGTCTCGGTGAGCCTGGCTACGACGATGGTGCACATGCAGGTGACCGAGGAACACCGCGGAAGGGTCATGGCCCTATGGGGCGTGGCCTTCCTTGGGGTCCGTCCGATAGCAAGCCTTGTTGACGGTCTGATCGCCACCTGGCTGGGTCTCCGCTACGCGGCGTTCCTGATGGCGCTACCCGTACTGGCAGGCGCGATCTACGTTGCCCGGCGGGAGAAGAGCCTGCCGGTCGGGGTTGGGAGCACAACTCGCGCGTAGCTTGTCCGAATTCACTCGGGGAGGTGACGGAACTATGGGAGATGGGATCGGGGGAGCCACGTTGTGGGGTCCCCATCATCGGTCGCCCGTTGACGGGGTCGTCGTCGACCGGAATGTCGCAATGCGAATGCGGGATGGAATTTCCATCCGAGCCGACGTCTACCGTCCCGAAGAGCCTGGTCGTTACCCGGCTCTCTATGCGGTGTCGCCCTATCAAAAGGACCTCGCTGGACTGCCCGCCTATCCGGCATTCCTATGGAGAGAAACCGGCCCCATCGAGTGGTATGTGCGGCAGGGTTACGTCTACGTACTGGCCGACGCGAGGGGCACCGGCGCATCAGACCAAGGGGTCTGGGAGTACTTCGGACCTGAGGAGCAGACGGATCTCTACGACGCGATCGAATGGATTGCTGACCAGGACTGGTGCACCGGCAAGGTCGGGATGATCGGCCAGTCGTATTTTGGGATGGCCCAGTGGAGCGCCGCTGTCCAGGCCCCGCCGTCGCTTACCTGCATTGCGCCCTACGACGCCAAGATCGACCATTATCGGGGCGGACAGTTCCATGGTGGGATCCCGGCATTCGGACTTCCGATCATCTGGTCGTTTGGCGTTCGATACAACCACCTCAATGGGCCGCCGGGACCCGAATCCGCAGCACGGCTCAAGACCGATCTTGTACAGGCGATGCTTGCCCATCCCACCGACGATGAGTTTTGGCGCATCCGATCGCCGTACTGGAGACTTTCCGGTTCGACGATTCCGACGTTCTCAATCGGCAGCTGGGGTAAGAACGCCTTGCACCTTCGGGGCAACCTCATGGGCTACGAACTCACGTCCGGTCCAAAGAAGTTGCTCGTCGAGGAGGCGGGGCAGCCGGTTCGCCTTGGGGCAGTCCGTGCACAACAGGACTTCGAGCGCCCTGAGTTCCACGAGAAGGTGTTGCTTCCCTGGTACGACTATTGGCTGAAGGGCCTTGACACGGGTGTCATGGATGGCGCCACTGTCACCACCTTCGTATCGGGGATTGACGAGTACGTGGAGTGGCGAGAATGGCCTCCAGAAGAGATCGAATACTCAAACCTGTACCTGCGCCGAGGACCCTCAGGGGCAGTCGTTTCTCTTAACGACGGATCCCTCTCCCAGGAACCACCCCGGGACGGCGAAGGGGGAACCACCTATTCCTATCCCCGTCAGGAGTGGCACCTCGGCCCCGTGGAGTTCAAGCCCGACGGATCGTCGGACCCGACCTCGCAGGTTCTTACCTGGACGACGGAACCGCTCGAGCAGGATGTCATGATTGCTGGACCAATCGCGATGGTGCTCTACGCCTCGTCGGACCAACCCGACACCGACTTCTTCGTCAAGCTTTGGGACCAGGTGCCCAGCGGGGCTGGTCAGAATCGCCGTGATGTCTTGCTCGCCCGTGGATGGCTCCGGGCCTCCCATCGGGACCTCGATGAATCCCGTTCAACGATCGGTCGCCCGTTCCACCCCCACCGCGACCCCAGGCCCATTGAGCCCGGGAAGGTCTACCGGTTTGACATCGAAGTCTGGCCAATCGCCCATGTGTTCATGACCGGGCACCGGATCCGTCTCCACCTCACTAACGGGGACTCATCGGTGACCGATGGAAACTACAGCCACTTTTATGGGATCAAGTTCGGCTCTGACACGATCCTTCACGATGCCGACCATCCATCCCACGTGCTTCTGCCGATTATTCCGCGATGACCGAGGCACCCGATCGGTTCGGCACTGGGTCGCCGACCTGGAGGGTGTTGCGAAAGCGCCGGTTCGGGCTCTTCTTCTCGGGCAACTTCATCTCAGCAACTGGGACCTGGCTGCAGAACATCGCCCAGGCAGTACTCATCTTCCGGTTGACCGGCTCTACCTTTTACGTCGCCCTAGTGAACGCCGCTCAGTTTCTCGGTCCGGTGATCCTCGCACCTTGGGCAGGGTCGGCGGCTGACCGATACGACCGAAGACGAATCCTATTTGTCGCCCAGGGAAGCTCAGCCATGTTCGCTGCGATCCTGGCCGTGCTGTCCCTCCTCGGGCAAGTCACCGTTCCCATCCTGGTGGGATGCGCTCTTGGCATTGGCCTTGGACATGCCCTTTCCGTCCCGGCCACCCAGGCGCTGCTTCCTTCACTCGTGGACGAAGAGGACATTGCGGTAGGGATCGCGCTGAATGCGTCAACCTTCAATCTGGCAAGAGCGGTTGGTCCCTTTGCCGGAGCATTTGTCGTCGCAGGACTTGGATTCACATGGGCTTTCACGCTCAATTCCGTCTCCTTTCTTGCCGTGGTGGTCGCGCTATTCGTCGTAAAGCCCAGACCACAAAATTTCGCCCGATCGGGGCGAGCACGATTGTTGGACAGCCTCAGGGTGGTGCGGTCAAACTCCACCTTGGTCTTCATGCTGGTAGTGGTCGCCGTAGTGTCCATGGCGGCCGACCCAGTGAATACCCTCACTCCC
>JAKUSA010000025.1:16337-19782 GCA_022449565.1 Acidimicrobiales bacterium
TTCTTGCAGTTGGGAACGATCTTGGAGAACAGCAGGTGCTGGAGCCGCTGCTGGGAGCGGGTCCGGGGCAGCATCGCTTCCACCTCGGCATTAGAGACACCGAAGGCGGGCCACAACTCGGCGTTGAGGGTACGCCGGCGCATGTGCTCGCAGGCCTCGTAGGCGAACTCTTGGCGTTCGCGCAGTTCATCTCCTGAGAGGTCCCGGTAAACCTCTTGGAGGGACAGGATCCCGAACGCCACATGGCGAGCCTCGTCGGCCATCACATAGCGGATCAACTCTTTGAGCAGTGGCTCCCGGGTGGTGCCCAGCATCAATCCGAAAGCGGCCAGGGCCAGCCCCTCGATGACCACCTGCATGCCCAGGTAGACGATGTCCCAACGGGAGTCGCCGAGTATCTGATCTATCAACGACCGGAGGTTGTCGTTGATGGGGTAGGTGGTTGGCATCTTTTCGTCCAAGTACCGGGAGAAGGCTTCGACGTGCCGGGCCTCGTCGACCACCTGAGTGGCCCCGTAGTACTTGGCGTCGATCCACGGAACTGCCTCGACCAGCCGGGCCGTGCATAGGAGGGCGCCCTGTTCACCGTGGAGGAACTGGCTAAGCGAAGTGCACTGTGAGTGCACGGCGAACTCCACCCACTGGTCCTCGCTCCAGGAGGACACCGGGGAGTTGTCTACGTCGGCTAGGGCCCGAGCTGGGTAGCCCGGCGGTACTCCGGTCTCCTCAGCCTGTAGGTGGACGAGGCGTTCGGGGTCCACGTCGATGGACCAGTCCAGGTCGTCGCTGACGTTCCACTGGGCCCTCTTGGCCTTCTCGTAGAGGCGTCGGAGGCCGTCCCGATTGCGCTCGTAGTCCCAGGTGAAGGTGGTGTCGAACTCTGCTGGTACCCGGGCTAGGAGGTCCTCGAAGGCTTGGTCGGAGATTCCCCGAATCTACCAAGCCCCCCGGGCCTCGGATCGAACCCGCCGGCTGTCCTATCTGGTGGTGGCGGCCAAGTCCTCCGCCAGAGCGGACCGCTGACCTTCGTCAAGGGCCACTGTGCCTTCCAGGGCCGGTAGGTCACAGCCCAGGGCGACCGGGGCGTCGGGCACGTTGAACGTCAGGTACTGAACGGCCGACAGGCGACGATCGCCGACCTGGGTCGGGTCGTACTCGGCGTGGGCGCGGGTGCCGTCGGCCAGTTCGACAAAGAGGTGTTTCTGGAGGCCCATCCACTCCTCGAGGAGCGGCTTCCGACGGGCCTCCTCCTCAATCTCTATGAGAAGAACGCAACCTAGGTGCCCCGACCCGCCCAGCATTTGGTTGTAGGTATCGATCTCTTCTCGGATGCTGGACTCCCGCACGATCCTCTCGGTCCGGACCATCTCCTGTATCTGGTAGCGGATCGTGTCGTGGTTCTCGAACAGGAACGTCAGGTGGTCACCGAGGTGGATCCGCCGGGGTCGCTTCACCTCGAAGATCCGGGCCCGTTCGGCTTCTCGGGTGTCCTCGTACGTCTGGTAGTCGAGGATCTCCGACCGGAACACGTGATGGGGGGGTATCCCGTCGGCCCCCATCAGTCCTGGCCGGGCCGTCGGGACTCCACCGGGGTGGGGAAGCCGTCGGGTTGGTAGGCCCGGGCCAGTATCGACATGGGGTGCATGGGTCGCCGTTGGGCGTGCTGGGCGAACTGCAGGGCGGCCAGCGGGCAGTCGGTGGCCCACACCTCGGCGTCGGCGTCGGCCATGGCGTCGAAGGCCTTACGGCCGATCCGTACCGAGACTTCGAAGCCCTCGGTGGACATGGCGAAGGTGCCGTCGTGACCGCAGCACTCCATGGTGGTCGCCGGCTTTACCCCAGGGATCTTGCGCAGTAGGTCGCGGCCCTTGAAGCCCACGGCTTGGGACCGCAGGTGGCATGGGGCGTGGTAGCTGACCCTCCCTGGGGTGCTGGCGAAGTCCGTGTCAAAGCGCTTCTCGTCGCGGATCGACCACAGGTACTCGCTCGGGTCGACGGTTGCCGCGGCCAGGGCCTCGGCCCGCCCCCGGTCGGTCGGCTCCACCAGTTGCGGGTACTCCTGGCGAAGCATCATCGAACAGGTTGGGTTGATGGCCACCACGGCCTTCCCGGCGGCCACGTGGGGTTCCAAACGATCCAGGTTGGTGGCCGCCTTGGTCCGCAGGGTCTCGAGGTCACCGGACTCCCAGGCCGGCATGCCACAGCAGGCCAGGCCCTTCTCGCATGTCACGCCGATTCCGTTGCGGGCTAGTACGGCCACCGTGTCCCGGCCCACCTCGGGATCGTTGTGCTCGACGTAGCAGGTGGGGAACAGCACCACCTCGCCATCGGCCGGTTTGCCGACCAGGCCCTCCGAGGTAGCCCAGCTGGTGAATGTGCGGCGGGCGAATCGGGGCAGTTCCTTGTCCGGGTGGATGCCGACCATGCGTTCCAGGAACGCGCGGTGCACCCGGCTGCGCCGGTTGAGGGCGTCGGCCAGTCCGCCACTGGCCCGGGCCAGGCGGGCCGTTCGGTCCGGGTCACCGAGAAGGCGCTCACGACGGCCCACTCCCTGGCGTCGGGTTTTCTGGGCCCGGTAGCGGTGGACCAGTTTGGGAAAGTCGAGGAGAAACTCGTGGTTATCACGTGCCGAATAGGGGCACTGGACCTCGCAGAGCTTGCACTGGAAGCAGGCGTCAAAGACCCGGGCCGTCTCGTCGTCGGTGACTCGACGGACGTCACCGTCGTGGTGGTCGTCCACGAACGAGAACAGCAACGGGAAGCTGTCGCAGTACTTGAAGCACATGCGGCAGCCCTGGCAGATTTCGAAGGTGCGGTCGATCTCGTCGGCCAGGCCCTGCGGGTCCCAGTAGACGTCGTCCGACGGGTCGTAGGAAAGGCCCGGGGTGGGGGAGTACGGGATTGGTCCAGTCATCGGGGGTACCACCCGAAGAGAATGGCCGGCTGTCCCGTCCCGGGACGACCGGCGTGTGGCACGAAGGTGACCGGTCCGAGGGTCAGTCGATGCTGTCGAGCAGCGACTGGAAGCGACCGGCGTGGGACTTCTCAGCCTTGGCGAGGGTTTCGAACCAGTCGGCGATCTCCTCGAATCCCTCCTCGCGGGCTGTCTTGGCCATTCCCGGGTACATCTCGGTGTACTCGTAGGTCTCACCGGCCACCGCGGCAGCCAGGTTCTCGGAGGTCTCGCCAATGGGCAGGCCGGTGGCCGGATCCCCAACCGGCTTGAGGTAGTCGAGGTGTCCGTGGGCGTGGCCGGTCTCACCGTCGGCGGTGTCCCGGAAGTTGCCGGCAACGTCGGGATAACCCTCGATGTCCGCCACCTTGGCGAAGTAGAGGTAGCGGCGGTTGGCCTGCGACTCACCGGCGAATGCTTCCTTGAGGTTGTCTTCGGTATTGCTGCCCTTGAGGGTTGCCATTGGTTTCTCCCTGAATTGCTCGACGGGGG
>JAKUSA010000026.1 GCA_022449565.1 Acidimicrobiales bacterium
CACCCGCCTAATCCACAACCGATAGTGGTGACTTAGCCCAGCACCGTTCCGCTTGTCACCGATCCGGTGCGGTTCCTCGAGAATGCTCCCAAGTCCAGCGATCGGCCGATCAGGTGACAGTCCACCCGGACCGGGTCGGTGTCGTGGTCGTGTCCCGACTCGCAGGCTCCGATCAGCTCGGCCATGGCTTGGCCGACTAGGGGGGCGTTCTTGAACTGGTTGCCCGAGGTGCCAACGGCCACGTAGAAGCCGTCCAGCGAGGTGCGGTCGTAAATTGGCAGCCAGTCCGGCGTCACGTCGTAGACGTCGGCCAGACCTGTTGGCCGGTGGGGTACCGCCAGGCCAGGCACCCGCCGGGCCATCCGCCACACCTGGGCCTCGAAGAGCTCGGCGGTGGGCAACGGCGACACCTCGTCCGGGTTGTCGACCCACTCCAGGGGATCGCAATCTGCTTCCACTCCGCCGGCCAGGATTGTGCCGTCGGGCCGGGGCACGCAGTAGTAGCCGAGGTCCAGGTCGCCCAGGACCGTCCCACCGTCTCCAAAGCCGAAGCCCGCCGGGGCGCCCGCCGTGTGCACCTCTTGGCGTAGTGGCCGGGTGGTGACCGCCATGTCGGCCTCCACCCCGGCCAGTCGGTTCAACCCCGAACTCCACGGACCGGCCGCATTGACTACCACAGGGGCGTCGAGGCGCGAACCGTCGGCGATCTCCACTCCGGCCACCCGGTCGCCAGTCACCGCAACTCCAACCACCGGGGTGCGGAGGCGCACCTCGGTGCCTTGGCGCACCGCAGCGTCCATCAGGTTGCGGGCGGCCAGCTGGGGGTCGTCGACGAAGCCGGCGTCCGGGGTGAACCATCCGTCGAGCGCACCGTCAGGACCGTCGAAGAACGCTTCGTCGTCGGGCCGGTGGGGCGGCCAGAAGCGGCCCAGGTCAAGGCTGGGGAACCGTTCGGCCAGACCGGGGGCGTCGAAGAGCTCGTAGGGGACCCCCACGTCGTCCAACAGGCCCAGGAAAAGGCCGCGGGGGAACCCGGCTGGCTCCAGGAACAGCATCCCTGTTCGGTGGAAGCGGGCCAGCGGGCCGGCTCCCGTTCCACCTTCGGGGAGACCGAGGTGGTCGGCCCACGCTTCCCACCGGTGCTTCGACTCCCAGGCGGCGACCACCCCCGGTTCGGTGGAGAACCCGAACCGCACCACCGCCGACGAGGCACTGGTCGACCCGCCACCCACCGCGTCGCCCTTGTCGAGAACCACTGTCGACCAACCGGCCCGCTGCAACTCCAAAGCAACTGAGGCGCCCATGACCCCGGCTCCGACCACCACCACGTCCGGCATCAGAGCGAGCCTACGACTGCCCGCGGGTCGACGCGGGGCCCTACCATCGGCCCATGGTTTTCGAGGGAACGCTCAGCGGGCGCATGGCCCGCACCACCATCGCCGAGGGGTTCCACATCCTTCCCGGCATGGGGAACTGCCTGGCCGCCGAGACCGACGCGGGGATGGTCGTAGTCGACGGCGGCCCAGTCGGGGTGGCGCCCAAGATGATCGCCCACCTGCGCACCGTCACCGATTCTGCGGTGCACGCCATCTGCTACAGCCACGGGCACAACTCTTACAACGCCGGTATGGCTGCCTGGTTGGACCATGCGGCCGAGCGAGGCGATCCGCCCCCCCGCCTGGTGGCTCATTCCAACCTGGTGGCCCGCTACGCCCGCTACCGGGAGACCCAGGGACTTCAGGCCCGCATGGCCGCCGTGCAGTTCCCGGGTCGCAACGGGGTGCCTATCGCGGTTCTTGACGACGTGTTCCTCCACGTCGACCCCACCGAGACTTTCGACGATTACCTGCTGCTCGTCGACGGAAACCGACCGGTGGAGGTCCACTGGGCGCCGTCCGAAACCGACGACGCCATCGCCCTTTGGTTCCCTGCCGACCGGCTCCTCTACGGCGGGCCTGCTACTCCGGCCGACTCCATCCCCAACGTGGGCACCCCGCTGCGTACCCAACGGTTCACCATCCGCTGGGCCGACACGCTCGAACGTCTGGCCGCCTTTGGCGCTGAGACCCTGGTCACCGAGTTCGGACCAGTAGTCACTGGCGCAGAGGCGGTGCGGGAGCGGCTCACCATGACCGCCGAGGCCCTGCGCTGGTTGCGGGCCGAGGTGGTTGAGCGCATGAACCGGGGCATGGACGAGGCCGAGGTCCTAGCCGACCTGGACTACCCACCCGAGTTGTTCGACCATCCATGGATGGCCCCCACCTACGGCTGCCCCGACTACATCGCCCGCGACCTCTACCGGGAGGAGAACGGCTGGTGGGACCGCAACCCCACCACCCTTCATCCCGCTCCGCCCGACCAGGCCGCCGCTGCCGTGCTCGGTGCTCTGGGCGACCCGGCCGCTGTGGTGGCCCGGGCCCGAGAGTTAGCCGGCTCCGGCCGGGCGCAACTGGCTCTCCACGTCATCGACCTGGTCGCCCTGGCTGACGGAGACGACCCAGTGGTGGCTGAGGCCCGGACTCTAAAGGCCGAGTTGTGTCGCACCCGTGCCGACGAGGTGGAACCGTTCGTGTCGAAATCCTGCTACCGGTCGTCGGCCCGTCTGCTCGACGAGGGCAACACCTCCTGGCAGGACCTGCCCTGACCGGCTGGCCGTACCGGCGGTGGCCTCAGCGGGCCACGCCGTCGGTGGCCCTGAAGCGAATGCCCACCGGCCGTGGGGCACCACAGCGGTCTAGGGCGGCCGCCCAAGCCGAGGAAAAGCCGAGCGCGGCGTGCAACAGGCCGGTGACCGCCCGGCCGGCGGTACGCCCGCCGGGTCGGACCCTAAGGCCCAGCGCCTGGCGCAGCCGACGCGGGATGGTGGCCACCGCCCCGGCGTAGAGCATCTGGTAGGCGGAACTGGTCGGCTGGCGCAGCGGCGCCCGGGACAGGAAGGCGATGGCGTCGGCGCCAGCGGGGGAGTGGCCCACCGCCCGGTGATCGACCAGCCATTCCCGCAGGTCGCTCACGTTGTCGGGGAGCGGTTCGGCACCCATCAGCGCCCCTAGCCGGGTCTGTTCGGCTACGTAGGCGTCGGCATCGGTATCGCTCAGCGGAACCGGCCCGAACGTGCGGTAGGCGGTCAGAAACGAGTCGACCAGCGCGTTGTGTACCCAGGCAGCCATCTCGGGCGCGGAGGCGGAATAGGTCATCCCCCGGTGGGAGGTGCCCTGAACTGGCTCGTGAGCCCGACGCACGACAGCGATCGCCGACTCCACCTCGGGCATCGACCCGTAGGCGGTGGCCGTTACGTACGAGGCGGTGCGGGACAGGCGGCCCAGCGGGTCGTCGCGGTACGCGGAGTGATCGCCAACCCCGGCGGCTACCTCGGGGTGGGCGGCCTGGACCAGTAGCGCCCGGATTCCCCCTACGAACGACGAGGCGTTACCCATCAGCCGCCAGGTCACCGAGTCAGGGCCGAAGAGTCCCGGGTCGCCCCGGTAGTCGAAGGTGTCGGACAGCGGGTCGGGGGCGTGGCCGAACAGGCCGACAGTGGTGTCGGTGATCCGGGCCCGCCAACCCGACGGCGACCTACTCAACGCAGGTGGGTGGTGGGCACCGACGCGAGCCCGTCGCCGGCCAGCTCGTTTACGGCGGGCACCGGGTTCGGGTCGGCGAACAGTTCTGGATCACCGGGGTCGAAGGCCAGGGCGTCGGCGCCGACCGGCCACCACGATGCCTCTAGGGCGATGCCGTTCGGGTCGTGGAAGTAGATCGAGCGGATGATCCGGTGGTCGACTACCGGAGTGACCTCACAGCCCGCCTCTAGCAGACGCCGCTGCAGGTCCACCAGGGCCGCCTCGTCGTCGACGGCGAACGACACGTGGTCGAACTGGATCGCCCGGTTAGTCGTTGCCCCGGCCGGTTTGGAGAACGTTTCGGCCCCTGGCACCTCGAAGAAGGCAATGGTGTTGCCCGGGCCCAACTCGAAGAAGTAGTGGCGCATAGGCCCGGCCATCAACGTGGCCACCAGCGGCATGCCCAGCACCCCGACGTAGAACCGCACCGTGGTGTCCATGTCGGGGGTGACCATGGCCAGGTGGTGGACGCCTCGCCACTCGGGGGCGTCGGAGGGGGGCGGTGCCGGGCCGGTCGTCCAGGTCTGGGTGCTCACCACCACAGTCTGCCCGCCACTCGCCTCGGATTCACGCCCCGGCGGTGTGACCACTGTCGCCGGCCCCGGCCTGTGCCGTGAGGCCTCCGGTTACCCCCTCTTGGTGACCGTCAACGGTGATGCGGGCCTCGGCGTAGGGAGCCACCAGGTGCTCCACTGTGGCCTCGTCGCCGGCCACCAGCAGGTACTCCACGTTGCGGAGTCGCCCCGGTGTACCCACCGGCCGTCCCGAAGGGTCGTAGATGCCAATGCGGGCCCCCACGTACCGGGTCGAGTCGAAGCCCAGGACCGCCACATGACCGCGGAGCTGGCAAGCGGCCACCAGGTCGTCGAGGCCCATCCAGGACTCGTCGTTATAGGACAGAACCAGAACCCTGGCGTTCACCTCTTTGACTACCTGTCGCAGTGCGGTGGGCATCGAAGCCTTCGCGTTGAACGCACTCGCCGCTGTCGGATCCCGGCATTCGATGCGCTTTTGGGCTACCCCGTAATGCTCCGGGTCATCCCAGGCCACGAGGGTCTCCCACACGTGGTAGTTGGCCAGATACCGATGCTGGTTGTAAGGAGGGTCCAGGTAGGCCAGGTCGAACGAGCCAAGCGAACCGGTCATCTGGAGGGCGTCGCCTCGTACCGCTTCGCCGGGTCCGTCGATCAGGTCGGGAACCCGTAACTCCAGAGCTTTGTGGCTGCGGTCGGACCATTGTTTTAGGTAGGCCATCTGTATTCCGGTGGTGGAATCGACCCGGTCGGCAGCCTCCAGTAGCGACGTGACCAGCACGGGGAATAAGGGATCGTCGCGGCGGGTCTCGAGGTCGTCGCGGACGGCGTCGATCCGCTCCCCGTTGAACGGCTGGAAGAACCGGGCCGTTTGGCAGAACGTCGCCGTGACGTAACCGGGCCGTCCCGGGAGGGCGTTCAGGCGGGCTACCTCGGCGGTCAGACGGTCGCCGTCAACCTGGGTGGCGTCGGTAGCGATGTAGCAGCGGGCCAGCATCTCGGCGTAGCGGGTCGAATCCAGGGCGGTGACCCGGGCGCCCCGGGCCTTGAATGCCCTCCCTACCCGGGTGGTTCCACTGAACAGGTCCAGGGCGGTGCGGGCGCCGCTGCGCACCAACAGGTCTTCGATGACCGGCACCAGGCGGCGCTTGGACCCCAGGTACTTGATCACCGCCGTGTGACCAGCCCAGCTGGGTCGCTAGCAGTCACCGGTCGTGTCCGGTTGGGGCGGAGCGGGAATCCCCTCCTGGTCGGCGGTGACGAGTAGGAACTCGATACGTCGGTTAGCCGCCTTGCCCGACTTGGTGAGATTGTCGGCAATCGGGTCGGTGTGGCCCATACCGGTGGCCGTCAACCGCTCGGCTTCAGCCCCGCGGGCCAGTAGTTGGGTACGGACCTCCTCGGCCCGTCGTTGGGAGAGCACCAGGTTGTTGCCCGGGCAGCGCTCATCGCTGTCGGTGTGGCCAAGGATCTGCACCTGTACTTCCGGGTGGACGAGCAGGAAGCTGGCCAAGCGGTCCAGGGTGGGCACCGACTCAACGGTGATCCGGTCACCGCCCGACTCGAACTGGATCGGCGGATGGGCGCCCGCCGCGCTGAGGCGGGTCTGGAGCAGCAGATCGGCCTGGGTGGCCGGCAGGTCGGGCACGGTGGTCGTGGTCTCGACGACGGGAGCGGGTACCCGCAGGCGGTTCTCTACCCTGATCACACCAGCCTGGGCCTGGGCTACACGGGTGGCTGCCACCTGCAGATCGGCGGTCTCCACCCGGCCGTCGAGAACCGCGGTGGCATCCACCATCTTCACCTCCACAGTGGGCAGGCCGGCCCTGACCATGGCCTCCTGGACCCGGGCCGTCAGATCGGCCTCTCGCTCCTCCTGGTCGGGGGAGCCGGCAGTGGTACCTAGGGCCACCACGGCGAAGAAGGCGACCACCACGACGACGATGACGATCCGTCGGTGCTGCGAGAGGAATTCGAGAAGTCCACCCCGCCGCGGGCGGAACTTCCTGGGTCGGCTGCCCAGGCCTGGGCCCGGTCCGAAGCCTCGGATACGTCGGTCGCGCGGGTCGCGCATCCAGGTGGTCATCGTGGCGGTCGTTCCTCGGCTGCTGTCGTTTCGCCCTACAGCCTGCCCGACCGGAGCCGGTGACGGTACCCGACGGCCCCCGTCCTGCTCAGATGTCGGCTATCGGGCCGATTACCCGCTCGCCGAACTCAGCCAGGGTGGACGCCGGGTCACGCATGAACATGATTGACGGAACGGCCAACCGGTCCACGCCGGCCTCCCGCAGGCGCTCCGCGGCCCCTACCGGGTCATCCCCCAGTACCTCCAGGTCGGACCAGGTCACCTCGATTTCGGCTGGGTCGCGGCCGGCCTCCTCGGCGGCCCGACCCATGGTGGCCAGCATGGGGGCGAGGTCGCCTTTCCCGGGGAAGAAGCCATCGCCGATTCGCCCAGCCCGTCGGGCCGCCGCCTCCGAGTGGCCACCGATGATGATCGGGACCGTCCCGTTAGCCGGCTTCGGATTGGAGGAGACGGTTTCGAACGAGACGAACTCGCCGTCGAAGGACACGTCGTCGCCACCCCACAGGGTGCGCATAGCCCCCATGTACTCGTCGGTGCGGGCCCCGCGTCGTTCCCACGGCACGCCTAGGGCCTCGAACTCCTCGCGGAGCCAGCCCACGCCGATCCCCAACTCCACCCGGCCGCCGCTCAGCGCGTCAAGGGTGGCCACCTCCTTGGCCAGGACCACCGGGTTGCGCTCGGGGAGGATGAGGATCCCCGTGCCCAGTCGGATGGTCGAGGTCTGGGCGGCCACCCAGGTGAGCCAGATCAGTGGGTCGGTCAGAGGCGTGTCGGGGGTCATCGGCATCCGGCCGCTGTCGTCGTAGGGATAGGCCGACCGGTAGCCGCTGGGGAAGATCACATGCTCGACGGTCCAGAGTGACTCCACCCCGGCTGCCTCGGCCGCGGAGGCGAACTCGGCGGCCCCCTCCCCGGTGCCGAACCTGGCGATGTTGGCGAACGCGATTCCGATCTTCACGGCTACCTCCCTCGGTCTGGCCGATCCCATCTTGCCGGTCGGCGCCGGGGGGATGCGAATCAGCCGAACCGATGCCTAGAATCTGACGGTTCGTCAGAAACGATTCTGACCGCCTGGCTGCACGGAGGCACCACGTGACGGTTACTGAAAAAACGGCGAAAACCGGCACTCGGACTGAGATCCCGCCGATCATCAGCGTTGACGACCACCTGGTGGAACCGCCCCACCTCTGGCAGAGGTGGTTGCCCGCTCGCTGGCGCGATCGGGGTCCTCGGGTGGAGCGCCGTCGCCTCGGCGACCTGGTCTGGGTGGGCGGGGCCAAGATGTACGACTACGAACTCGACGTTCCCGACGCACCCTGGTGCGACGTCTGGTTCTACGAGGACCTCATCTACCCCAACAAACGCCACGTGGCCGCCGTGGGCTTCGACCGCGACGACATGACCATGGCGCCCATCACCTTCGACGAGATGCGCCCGGGCTGCTACGAGCCGGTAGCCC
The DNA here is from genome assembly GCA_022449565.1 of Acidimicrobiales bacterium. GTDB lineage: Bacteria > Actinomycetota > Acidimicrobiia > Acidimicrobiales > MedAcidi-G1 > JAKUSA01. Next base: position 7,699 of record JAKUSA010000026.1, read on the forward strand.
GGGTAGCCGACATGGCCGCTAACCACGTCGAGGTCTCCTTGTCGTTCCCGACCATGCCCCGGTTCTGCGGCCAGACTTTCGCCGAGGCCGATGACCTCGACCTCGGCCTGGCCTGCGTGAGGGCCTACAACGACTTCATGGTCGAGGAGTGGTGTGGCGATTCCGGCGGCGCTCTGGTCCCACTGATCATCATTCCCCTCTGGGATGCCGGCCTGGCCGCCGAGGAGGTGCGCCGAAACGCCGAACGGGGCTGTCGGGCCGTGTGTTTCTCGGAGATCCCCCCCAACCTGGGCCTGCCATCGGTCCACACCGACTACTGGGACCCGTTCTTTGCGGCCTGTCAGGACACAGGCACGGTGGTGTGCATGCACATCGGTTCGTCGTCAAAGATGCCGGCTACCTCATCCGATGCCCCGCCGGCGGTGGCTGCCTCGCTGAGTTTCAACAATGCCATGGCCTCGCTCAGCGATTTCTTGTTCTCCGGGGTGCTGGTTCGCTTCCCGACCTTGAAACTGGCCTACAGCGAGGGCCAGATCGGCTGGCTGCCTTACATTCTGGAACGGGTCGACGATGTGTGGCGCGAGCACCGTGCCTGGGGCGGAGTGTCCGACATCGTTCCCGAACCTCCCTCCACCTACTACTACCGCCAGGTCTTCGGTTGCTTCTTCCGCGACCGCCACGGTTTGGACTCCCTCGACGCGGTGGGGGTGGACAACATCACTTTCGAAACCGACTACCCGCATACCGACTCCACATGGCCCCACTCTCGACAGGTGGCCGAGGACATGATGGGCCATCTGCCCGCCGACGTGGTGTGGAAGATCGTGCGGGGTAACGCCGCCCGCATGCTCGACCTTGACATCGAGCCGGCACCGGCTCCCCACGGACCCGGCTGAGGGCAACCCGGACCGACCGGCCAGGGTCGGGGTCATCAGCGAACTGACGGTCCCAGGTCCGGTAGGCCGAGATCCAGGATGGAAGCCTGGGTACCCCCGTCCACGGGGAGTACCTGGCCTGTCACGTAGGACGAGGCCGGCGAACACAGATACACGGCCGCCGCAGCGACATCGTCAACCATGCCGAGCCGGCGCAGCGGCGTGCCGGCCACCATTGCCTCCTCAAGGTCTTCGGTGAGGATCCCGGCCAACGCCTCGGTGGCGATCGCTCCCGGGGCGATCGAGTTCACCCGGATCCGGGGCGCCAACTCGGCGGCCAGATGGCGAGTCAACTGGATCAGGGCCGCCTTAGCGGTGCCGTAGGCGGTGAAACCACGGGAAGCATGTCGCCCGGCGGCCGAGGAGATGTTGACTACCGCGGCGGCGTCCGAGTCGAGTAGGTGGGGGACCGCCGCCTGAGTCATGTTGAACGCCGTCGTCACGTTCCACGAGAAGGCCCGCTCGAAGCTCCGCTCGGATACGTCAAGGAAGGCCGCTGGCCCCGTGCCCCCAACGTTGTTGACCAGTACGTCAAGGCGCCCGAACCGCTCCACGGTCGAAGCTACAAGCGACACCATGGTCTCTCGATCCGAAAGGTCGCCGGGCACAACGAGGGCGGTCCGTCCGTGAGCCTCCACGTCCCCGGCCACCGCTTGCAGGTCGGACTCGGTGCGGGCCGACACCGCCACGTGGGCGCCGGCCTCGGCGAGCCCCCGGGCTATGCCGGCACCGATACCCCGACCGGCGCCGGTGACCACCGCCACCCGGCCGTCCAGGCGGAATGACTCCACGACCACGGCCCCGACCGTACCGCCCCGTTGTCCCGCTCTCCGGTCCCGGCCCGGTCTCTAGACTCCGGCCATGATCAACCCCCCGGGCCGTGCCGACCGGCTGAGCGAACTCGTCGTCGAACCAGATTGCGCGCCCGGGCTTTGGTCGGCTGTCGACTCCGGCGAGATTGCTGACTTGGTCCCAGAGCTGCCGCTCCTAGCCATGGAACAGGACCCCATCCACCGCCACAAGGACGTCCTAGCCCACACCATCGCCGTGGTGGCCAAAACCGAACCCGAGATCACCGTGCGCCTCGCCGCGCTGTTCCACGATATCGGCAAGCCCGACACCCGGTCCTTCGACCACGGAGGGGTGACCTTCCGCCACCACGAGGAGGTCGGGGCCCGCATCACCAAGCGCCGACTGGACGCCCTCGGCTACCCAGAGCCACTGATCGGCCAGGTCAGCGAGCTGGTCCGGCTCTCTGGTCGGTTCAAGGGTTATGCCGACGGGTGGTCCGACTCGGCTGTCCGCCGCTACGCCCGCGACGCCGGTCCGCTGCTGGGGAAACTTAACCACCTGGTCCGCTGTGACTGCACGACCCGCAATCGGGCCCGGGCCGAGGGAATCCAGGCCGCCGTCGACGACCTGGAGGCCCGCATCCAGACTCTGGCCGAGGAGGACCGGCGTAGGGCAGAGCGCCCGGGGTTGGACGGCGATGCGGTCATGGCCCACCTGGGCATCGGCCCAGGGCGGCATATCGGCGAGGCACTGGCTTTCCTTCTCGAGGTCAGGCGCCGCGAAGGCGACCTGGAGGTCGCCGAACTCAAGTCCCGTATCGACGCGTGGTGGGCCGACCGAGCCTGAAGGCTCCCCTCGATGGTCGGCCCGGTCAGCGGGTCTCGATGAACACCTCGCCGATCAGCCACTCGGCCACCTCGACCAGGCCGTCGGCGGTGAGGTGTACCCCGTCGTCGCGCATCCGTCGCTCACGGTCGCTGCCCACCTCGCCGATCACTTCCCGGTAGGGGACGACCGACACACCCTCGAGGTCGGCGGTGGCCCCGGCCACCAGTTCGTTCAACCGGTCGATCCGGTCCGGGTGGTTCTGGGGGGTGACGGCCCGGCGTAGGTGGGTGCCCTCAAGCCAGTAGACGTGGGCCCCACCGGAGCCCAGGACCTGGCTGGCTAGCCGGTACTCGGAGGAGATGTAGTCGTCATAGGCCGGCACGCCGACCCAAACCCACTCCTTGCCCAGTGACGGCACCAGCCGGTCGGTCACGTCCCACGGGGTGATGTGGCCCAGCACCACGTCGGGTCGGAAGAGCTCTACCGCAGTAGGCCACGAGACCACGTCCCTCTCCAACATCACATGGGCGGGCACGGCCTCGTTCCACGCCGAACACAGGTCGCCCACCGGCCCCTCGACACCCTCCGGCACCCGCTTCTGCCCGTAGCGGCCCACCACACAACCCAGGTGGGCCTCGTTCATCACGACCATGCGACCCGGGTTATCCAATGACCAGGCGCACAACCCCTCGGCGACCTGCACCGACACCGAGTCGCCGACCACCAGCACCCGCACCCGACCATCGCCGGGCGGGGGCAGCAGGCCCTGTTCAGCGCACACCCCTCCGGCTGTTTCGAATCCTCCCTCTGCGGTGGATGGCCGGGTGTTCACCCACAGCAGCCCGCACAGGATGACCACGGTGGCCACCCCGGCGGCCACCGTGCCCGACAGGGCGGTAGCCGGCCGTCCTACCAGCGGGAACCGGCGGGCCTGGAACGGCCGTTCCACTACATAGAAACTCAGGGAGGCTAGGGCCACCGTGACGGCCAGGTGAACCGCCAGCAGCCATAGGCCGCTCACCCGGTCCACGCCGGGTAGCAACCGGCCCAATCGGTCGCCGGTGACCAGCATGTAGACGGGCCAGTGGTACAGGTACAGGCCGTAACTGATCCGGCCCAGGAACCGCAGCGGCCCCGAGGCCATGAACCGGTGCAGTGGGCTCCACGGCGCCGGCACCGACAGCCCGTAGATGATCACCGCGCTGACCGAGGCGACCAGGAGGAACCCGCCCCGTTCGAACATCCAGTCGTCGTGCTGAGAGACGTAGAGCACCGCCCACAGGTGAAACGCGGTGGCCGGGTAGGCGGCCAGTGCGACGAACCTCTGACCCCGTTCGGTCTCCGGTGGTCCGACCATCCGGGCGCTCAGGGCCAGGACGATTCCCACGAACAGGGCCTGAGCCCGGGTGTCGGTGCCGAAGTAGACGCGGGACGGGTCAGTCCCCGGCTCGTGGAGCACCGCCATCCACCAGGCCGAGGCCCCCGCGCCGAGCACCGCGACGGCCAGCAGCAGTCGTTCGCTGCGTCGCAGGAGCCCCAGGCCGACGATGAGAAACAGCGGGGCGAACACGTAGAACTGTTCCTCGATGGAAAACGACCAGATGTGCTTGAGCGGAGACGGGGTCCGGTAGTGCTCGAAGTAGGAGATGTCGGCGGCGATCTCGTGCCAGTTGGCGCTGTAGGTCAGGGCCGAGAAGATCGCTCCCGTCCACCGGTCGGTCTGCTCGGGACGGCCGAAGACCACCAAGTAGGCGGTCAGCCCGACCAAGGCCACCAGGATGGCCGGTAGCAACCGGCGGGCTCGCCGTCCCGCGTAGCCCTTTAGGTCGATGCGTCCCGCCTCGTCCCACTCCCGCAGCGCGATGGTCATGATCAGGAAACTGGAGAGCACGAAGAACAGGTCGAGGGAGAGGATTCCACCCGGGACGATGCTTGGACCCCCGGGCACGCTCTCCGGGCGGGCGTGGTAGAGGAGCGGGCCCAGGACCACCCACAGGCCCCGGGCGCCGTCGAGCCCCGGCATGTACCTGATGCGGGGCCGCGTCACCTCGGACATGGCCGAAGACGCTACCGGCCGGTCCGCGGTGGCACCCCCGAGGTGGTCGGACTACCGTCGGCGACCCGAACCGGACGAAGCCGGCGACCGGAACACCCCCGTGTCGGCGCTGGCGGAGGGGGTGTCTGATGAAGGCGTTCGCGCCGGAATGCATCCGAAACGTGGTCTTGGTCGGCCCACCTGGGTCGGGCAAGACCTCCCTGGCCGAAGCCATGCTCTACCGGGCCGGAGCGGTGGGCCGCGTCGGACGGGTGGAGGACGGGTCAACGGTTTGCGACCACGAACCCGAAGAGAAGGCTGCCGGCCATTCGCTGAGCACCGGCCTAGCCATGTTCGAATGGGAAGGCCACAAGGTCAACCTCCTCGACACCCCGGGCACCTACGACTTCGCGGGCGAGGCCCTCGGCGCTCTGGCCGCCGCCGACCTAGCCGTCTTCGTGGTCGACGCCTCCAGCGGCCTCGACCACTCCTCGGTAAGCCTCTGGCGGGAAGCCTCCAAGCGTTCCCTCCCCCGAATGCTGTTCATCAACAAACTGGACCGGGAACACGCAAACTTCGACTCGGTCCTGGCCGAGTTGCAGTCGGCCTTTGGCGCCGGGGTGGCCCCCCTGGAGATCCCCATCGGCCTCGCCGAGACCTTTCATGGCGTGGCCGACCTGCTCACAGACACGGCGTGGCTCTACGACAGCGGCCACGGCGAACAGGCCGAGATCCCCGAGGAACTCAGGGGCCGGGAGGCCGAGATCCACGAGGCCCTGGTCGAGAACATCGTCGTGGCTGACGATGACCTCCTCGAGCGGTACCTGGACGGCGATGTTCCCGCCTTCGCCGAACTCGAAAAGGTTCTCGGGAAGGGGGTCGCCTCGGCCAGTGTGTTCCCGGTGGTCTGCGGGTCGGCGACCGGCCCGATCGCCGTGGACCGCCTCTGCAACTATCTCGTCGAGGTCGGCCCGTCACCCCTCGACCGGGCACCGACCACCGTCACCGTTGCCGGTACCGAGAATGAGGTCGCCCCTGACCCGGCCGCCGATCCCCTCGTCCAAGTATTCAAGACCGCAGTGGACCCCTACCTCGGCCACATCTCCTACCTGCGCGTCCTGACCGGTACGGTCCGCAACGACTCCAGCCTCACCAACGGTCGGACCGGTGACTCCGAGCGGTTCCGGAACCTGGTCACCATGCGGGGCGGTGAGTCGATCGAGGTTGACTCGCTGCCAGCGGGCGACATTGGGGCCGTGGCCAAACTCAATGACACTCTCAGCGGTGACACCCTTTCCGGCGCCGGTCGGGCCGCCGGCCCGCCCATCGGATTTCCCACCCCCGTCTATTCCACCTCGGTTACGGCCCGCAGCCGCAAGGACGAGGACAAGTTGGCCAATGCGCTCCATCGGATACTCCACGAGGACCCGGTGCTCACCGTCACCCGCAACGACGAGACCCGCCAGACACTGCTCTCCGGCATGGGCGAGACCCACATCCGTCACGTGCTGGCCAAGATGGAGCGCAAGTTTGGCGTGCAGGTCGACACAAGTGAGGTGCGGGTCGCCTACCGGGAGACGATCACCGGGTCCTCTTCGGCGGAGGGCAAGTACAAAAAGCAGTCCGGTGGGCACGGCCAGTTCGGGGTGGCCTTCGTTCGGCTCGAACCACTCCAGCCCGGCGAGGGGTTCGAGTTTGTCGACGAGGTCAAAGGCGGAGCGATCCCCCGGCAGCTGATCCCAGCCGTGGAGGCCGGAATCCGGGACGCCATGTCCAACGGCGGCACCTCGGGCTACCCGGTGGTCGACGTGAGGGCCGCCGTGTACGACGGCAAGCACCACGCCGTTGACTCCTCGGAGATGAGCTTCAAGATGGCCGGCCGGCTGGCCTTCCAGGAGGCCCTGCCGGCCGCTCGGCCTGTGGTGCTCGAACCTATCGCTGTGCTGGAGGTCACCGTGCCGTCCGATTGCCTAGGTGATGTCATGGGTGACCTGTCGTCACGGCGGGCCATCGTGCAGGGATCGGACGTCGATGAATGGGGTGACCAGGTGATTACGGCCAAGGTCCCCGAATCGGAACTAGTCCGCTACTCCATCGACCTCCGGTCGATCACCGGCGGTCGGGGCCGCTTCACCTCAACCCACGACCACTACGCCCGAGTACCGGGCGGCGTTGAGGTTCCACCACCCCCCGAAAGGTGAGCCCGGCTGTCGGGCATCCTGGGATGGTCAGGCGTCAGCCGGGATGGGCACGGTTTCGGTGTGGCTGCCCGAGCGGAGGACTACGCCCGGCAGGGCCCCGGTGGCCTTCCCGTCGTTGACGGCCAGCACCCCGTTGACGAACACCTTGTGGATTCCCTCAGCCCTCGCGTAGAGGCGAGGGCTTTCCCCGGGGAGGTCGTTGTGGAGGCGAAGTCCGTCGGCCCCAATCGTGTTCGGGTCGAACACCACTAGGTCGGCGTGGAACCCCTCGGCGATCCGGCCCCGTCCGACCAGGCCGAAGTAGCGGGCCGGAACGTCGGTCATGTGGGCCACCGCCTGCTCCAGTGACGCCAGGCCCTGACCCCTCAGGCAGTCGGCCAGCCATTCGGTGGGATAAGAGGCACCGGCCATCCGGTCCAGGTGAGCGCCGGCGTCTGATCCGCCGATCATCACCTGCTCGTGGTCCCAGACCGCCTGGCGCATCAGCCAACTGGCCGGGTCGTCGTCGGTCGGTCCGGGCCAGAGAACGGTGCGAAGGTCGTCGGCCACCACGATGTCGAGCAGGGTGTAGAAGTCGCGTTGGCCGCGCTCCCGGGCGACGTCACCGACCAGTCGGCCTTCGAGGCCAGCGTTCTCCTCGGAAAACGTCTCACCGATCCGGTACCTCCCCCAGCCAGTGAGGCGGGAGAACACCCCGGCCTCCGGTGAGGCGGCCCGCCCCTCGAGGAACCGGCGCACCTCCGGGTCGGCCAGGCGGGCCTTCTTCTCGTCGCCGGGAAGCGCCATGACCTCCTCCCAGTCGGGGAGCTTGTAGAGAGCACAGAACGAATGGAAATGCATGGTCATCCCGACCAGGATCGGCATGGTCAGAGCCACAGCCCGGCCGCCCAGCTCGGCCACCCGCTCGCACGCCGACACCTGGTTTCGGTAGGCGTCGGGCCGCGCCGAGTCGACGGTCAGCACGTTCCAGTTGAGAGAGCGCCTGGCGGCCAGCGACATGGCGGCCATCAGGTCGACCTCCTCGTCGCTGAAGCCGTTGAGACAGCCGTCCGACACCCACTCCAGGGTCGTACCTGGGTGCTCGGAGCACACCCCGGCCAGAGCCACCACTTCGTCATCGGAGGCCACCCGGGACGGCACCGGGACTCCGTCGCCGTCGGTGTGGGTGAACGACCGCGTCGTGGAAAAGCCCAGGCCACCGGCGGCCAGTGCCTCGCCCAGCAGGCGCTGCATCTCAGCCAACTCGTCGTCGGTGGCCTCACGGGTCACCGCGTCGTCCTTCATGACCGCCCGTCGCAGCGCACAGTGTCCGACCATGGCAGCCACGTTCACCCCGACGTTGCCGTCCAGGCGGCCCAGGTAGTCAGCGAACGACCGCCACTGCCAGTCAACGCCCAACTCCAGGGCAGCCGGTGACATGCCTTCCACCTGAACCATCATCGCCCCCAGGTAGGCGGCGTCGGAGGCGTCACCCAGGGGGGCCAAGGTGAATCCGCAGTTGCCCATCACCACGCTGGTCACCCCGTGCAGGTTCGACGGGGAGGCCACCGGGTCCCAGAACAGTTGCGCGTCGTAATGGGTGTGGGGGTCCACGAACCCGGGGCACACCACCAGGCCGTCGGCGTCGATCACCTGGGTCGCCTGGCCTTCGGCCAGGTCGCCCACCGCCGCGATGAGACCCTCGGCCACGGCCACGTCGGCCGGGACCCCCGGCCCACCGGTTCCGTCCACCACAGTGCCCCCACGGATCACCACGTCGAACATGGGGCGAGGCTATCGGCGGCCGGGATTCGTCTGGGGCACGCCCGTTAGTCAGCAGTCGTCCCGGTGGGGGATCATCGTCCGGTGAGCGAACGGACCGAGGCCCTCCTGGCTGAAATGACCGTCGAGGAGAAGGCCACCTTGATGACCGGGCGTGGTCCGTGGGACGTACGGCCCGTCGAACGCCTCGGCATTCCGTCGTTGAAGGTCACCGACGGCCCGGCCGGTGCCCGCGGCGCCGGCCTGCTGGGCACCGGAATCCCGGCCCTCTGCCTCCCATGCGGCTCGGCGCTGGGTGCCACCTGGAACCCGGCGTTGGTCGAGGATCTGGGGCGGGCGCTGGCCGCCGAGACCCGGGCCCGGGGCTGCCACGTGCTTCTCGCTCCGACGGTCAACATCCACCGCACACCCCTAGGGGGCCGCAACTTCGAGTGCTACTCGGAGGACCCGCACCTCACGTCGCGCCTGGCGGTGGCTTACGTACGCGGCGTCCAGAGCGGCGGGGTGGCCACCACGACCAAACACTTTGTGGCCAACGACTCGGAGTATGAACGCAACAGCATTGATTCGGTGGTGCCCGAGCGAGCCCTGAGGGAGGTGTACCTGGCGCCATTCGAGGCTGTGGTCACCGAGGCCGGGGCCTGGGGAATCATGTCCTCCTACAACCGGGTCGACGAGACGTTCATGGGCGAGAACCATCGACTCCTCACTGGTGTGCTGCGCGACGAGTGGGGTTTCGACGGGGTGGTGGTCAGCGACTGGTACGGCACCCGGTCGACGGAGGCCGCGGTGCGGGCCGGCCTGGACCTCGAGATGCCCGGCCCCGGCCACCACTACGGCGACCAACTCGTCGAAGCGGTACGGGCCGGCGACGTCGACGAGTCACTGCTCGACAGGGCGGTCCGACGACTCCTGCTGCTCTTGGAGCGCACCGGCGCCCTCGACGACCCGTTGGACGTGCCCGAACGGGAACTCGACGTGCCCGACCACCGGGTACTGGTCCGCCGGGCCGCCGCCGAGTCGATGGTCTTGCTGGCCAACGACGGGGTGCTGCCCCTCGAGGTGGCCACCCTGGGCAGCTTGGCCGTCATCGGCCCCAACGCGGCAACCGCGGTGATCATGGGCGGGGGATCGGCCCAACTCCTGCCCCAACACGCCACCTCACCGCTGGAGGCCCTCACCCGGCGGCTGCCCGACTGCACGATGCGATACGAACCGGGGGCGGTCATCGACCGATCAAGCCGCCCGTTGCCCGCCCGGCTCCTGAGCTGCCCCGACGGCCAGCCCGGCTTCGCCGTCGACTACTTCGACGGGACCGAACTGACCGGTGATCCCGTCCACTCGTCGACGCTGCGCGACGGGCGCCTGCTCCACTTCGGGATGGTCGACGGGGTGGCCGACCCGTCGACCTTCGGCTTCCGGGCGACGGCCACCTTCACCCCCGAGGAGACCGGTGAGCACACCCTGACCCTCGTCCAGGCCGGTCGAGCCCGGGTGCTAGTGGATGGAAAGGTGGTCATCGACGGCATGGCCGACCCGGCCCCGCCGGGCGAGGCCTTCTTCGGCCTGGGCAGCGCCGAGGTGACCGCGCCCCTCGCGCTGGAAGCCAGTCGGCCGGTCGAGGTGACGGTGGAGTACTCCAGCGATGGGGGCATCGCCATGTACGGCGCACAAGTTGGCCTGCGACCCCCACCCGCCGACGATCTGATCGACCGGGCGGTGAACGCCGCCTCGTGGGCCGATGCCGCGGTCGTGGTGATCGGCACCGACGAGGACTGGGAGACCGAGGGGCGCGACCGGGCGTCCATGGACCTGCCCGGCGGCCAGGCAGAGCTGGTCCGCCGGGTGGCGGCGGCCAACCCCCGGACCGTGGCCGTCGTCAACGCAGGATCTCCGGTGACCATGGACTGGGCCGACGAGGTTCCGGCCGTCCTGGTCGTATGGTTCGGCGGGCAGGAGATGGCCGACGCCCTCGTCGACGTGCTCACCGGGGAGTCCGATCCGAGTGGACGGCTGCCCACGACCTTCCCCAAACGCCTCGAGGACACCCCCGCCTTCCTGAACTATCCGGGTGAGAACGGTCAGGTGCTCTACGGCGAGGGGGTGTTCGTGGGCTACCGGTGGTACGACGCACGGCAGGCTCCCGTCGCCTTCCCGTTCGGCCACGGACTCGGCTACACCACGTTCGCCTGGGGGGAGGCCCGACTCTCAGCGGTGCCGAGCCTGACTGAGATGGCCGGCGGGGCCACCGTCACCGTCACCGTTCCGATCGCCAACACCGGCAACCGCCCAGGCGCCGAGGTCGTCCAGTGCTACGTGGCCCCCGAGGCACCGGTGCTGGCCCGCCCCCCGAAGGAACTCAAGGGCTTCGCCAAGGTCCGGCTCGACCCCGGGGAATCCGCGGAAGTATCCATCGACCTCGGACAGCGGGCCTTCGCCTACTACGACCCGGGCGACCCGACCTGGGTAGAACGCTCCATCCGGGTGCCGGTTGTCGCCGGCGGGGGGCGCCACGGCCCCGGCCACCGAGGCCAGCCTGGCTGGTACGCCGACCCGGGTTCCTACCGACTGCTACTGGGCGCTTCGGCGTCCGACATCCGGGCCGACGCGGCGCTGAGGCTTGAGGAATAGGCAGAGTCGGCTTCGGGTCGTGTAAACCCGGGCGACAACCGGGATTGGTTTGCTCCATGACCCTGATCGGGGGATGATGTCGCGTCTACGGGGCGCGTCCGGCGCGCCGTTTTTCACATAACTCGGAGGGGTAGTTCTTATGGGCCGAAAGTGGCGTGTTCTGACCGCATTGTTGCTGGGTTTCGCGCTTGTCGCGGGGGCTTGCGGCAGTGATGACGAGGAGGCTGCTCCGGCGGCTACGACGGCTGCTCCGGCGGCTACGACGGCTGCTCCGGCTACGACGGCTGCTCCGGCTCCTGAGGAGGTTGCTTCAGGGGCTGGTGATGCCCTGGGTGATGGTTCTTTGGGCACGGTTGAGGTTGATGCTGGTGAGGACATTCAGATCCGGGCGTTGCATGCCATTAGTGGTGATGTGGCGTTCTTGGGCATTCCGATGACTCGGGGTGTTGAGATGGCGGTGTCTGACTATGGCGACATTGGTGGCCATGGGGTGAATGTGGGCACCTGGTTGGATGACCTGTGTTCGTCTGATGGTGGTCAGGCTGCGGCTCAGACGATCGTGGCTGATGAGAGCGTGGTTGGTGTGCTGGGCACTTCGTGTTCCGGTGCGGCTACTGCTGCTGCTCCTTTGATCACTGGTTCGGGCATGGTGTTGGTGTCGGGGTCGAACACGTCTCCGGCGTTGACTTCTGACCTGGCCGGCACGGCGGGTGCTAACTACAGCACTGGCTATTACCGGACTGCTCATAACGACTTGTACCAGGGTGCCGCGGCGGCCAAGTTCGCTGTTGAGGTGCTGGGTGTTTCCTCGGCGGCGGCCATCCATGATGGCGATCCGTACACCGAGGGTCTGGCCACGGCGTTTGCTGATGCGTTTGCCGCTT
>JAKUSA010000027.1 GCA_022449565.1 Acidimicrobiales bacterium
CCGATGTCCGGACGAGCCAGATCACACAAGGCCTTGATTTCGCCCTCGGCCCGTGCCCCTAGTTCGACGACCACCACCGCAGGTTCGGGTGGCGCACCCAGCAGGGTCAGCGGCACCCCGATCTGGTTGTTGAACGACCGGCGACTGGCCTGGATTGGGCCGAGCGGGGTGAGCACGGCCGCCGTCATGTCCTTCACCGACGTCTTGCCTACCGATCCAGTGATCCCCACCACCGGCGAGGAGAACGAGTTCCGGGCCGCCGCACCTAGGTCGGCCAGGGCGACCCCGGTGTCCGCCACCCGGATCGCCGTCCCTGGACCGGGTTCCCGCGACGTCAGGTAGGCCGCGGCACCGGCGGCCAGAGCGTCGCCGATGAACTCGTGGCCGTCCCGCTCGGCCATCAGGGGCACGAACAGACAGCCGGCGGTGACCAGACGAGAATCCTGGGTGGCGCCGTCGACTAGTCCGTCCTCGCCCACCAACTGTCCGCCGGTGGCCTCGGCAACCTGGGATGCCCTGAACCTCACCGCGACGAGTCTCCCAGCCCGGGGCCAGGCCAGGGTGCCACCCTCCGGATCGGGCGACCGGGGGTGCCGTCCGGGACTGACGGATGACCCCTACCATTTCGGTGTGGCCGAGCGGCGCCGACTGGTGGTTATCTTCGGGGGCAGGAGCGCCGAGCATGACGTGTCCTGTGTCTCGGCTCGCCACGTACTGGCTGCAGCCGATCCTGAACGCTACGAGGTCCTTCCCGTGGGTATCGGGCGGGACGGCCGCTGGTGCCAGGCCGTCGCGGCTGCCGAAGCGCTGGTGGACGGCGACCTCCCCGAGGCGCTCGACCCCTCGGGGCCGGCCTGGGACCCCCTCCCTGGATTGGCCCAGCTAGCCCTCGAAGGGCCGGTGGCTGTTTTCCCGCTGCTCCACGGACCCCTCGGGGAGGACGGCACCGTTCAGGGGTTGCTGGAGATAGCTGACGTGGCCTACGTGGGAAGCGGCGTGCTCGGCTCTGCACTGGCCATGGACAAGTTGGCCGCCAAGGAGGTACTGGCTCACCACGGAATCCCCCAGGCCGACTACCGGGGCCTGCATGCCGATGACCTCGGCGCCGCGGGGACCGACGGTCTTACCTCCTTGCTCGAGGGCCTGCTCGACGGTCTGGGGCCGGTGGTGTTCGTCAAGCCGGCCAACCTAGGTTCGTCGATCGGGGTGTCAAGGGCCGACGACCCGGCGACCCTCGAAGTGGCGTTGAAAACAGCGGCTGGCTACGACGAGCGACTGGTCGTCGAGCGGGCAGTCGATGGTCGGGAGATCGAACTGGCCGTCCTGGGCGACCTGGTACCCCAGGTGTCGGGGCCCGGCGAGATCCGGCCGGGCGGGGACTTCTACGACTACGCAGGGAAGTACGAGGACGACAGCGCCGAGTTGATCGACGAACCCGACCTGGACCCGGAGACCACGGTCGAGTTCCAGGAACTGGCCGCCCGGGCCTTCATCGCCCTGCGCTGTTCCGGCATGGCCCGGGTCGACTTCTTCCTCGATCCCGACCGGGGACCGGTTCTCAACGAAGTGAACACCATCCCGGGGTTCACCCCAATCTCGATGTATCCCCGACTCTGGCAGAGGGCCGGACTGACCTACCCGGCGCTCGTCGACCGACTGGTCGACCTGGCGGTGGCCCGCCATGCCCGGCGACGCCGCAACACCGATCGATAGCGGCGGGATCCGGCCGGCACACGGTCAGTTCACCGGGTCCAGCGAGGCCCGGAGGAACCGCAATAGCTCGCGGCGGCGCACGGCTACCGGTCGCAGGGCCTGTTCGACGCCCGCTGCCCGCAACACCTCGATCTCGGTGGCCAGTCCGACCACTGTCGAATAGGCGCTTAGAACGACCAGGCGGGGGTCGGTGCGTCGCATCCGGCCAGCGGCCATCTCCGATTCCATCCATGCCACCGCCCGGTCCATGAGCGGTGTCATCAGGTTGCGAAGCCGGCCGGAAGCCGCCGATCCGGGCCGACTGACCTCCCGGAGAAGACCGAGCACCTGCGGCTCCCGCAGGGCCAGCCGGAACACGGTGCGAACCAGCGACTCGACCCGCTCCCATCCCCGGGCCGTAGAGGCCAGAACCTCCTCCAGTGCTCCGATCAGCTCCCCGGCCGCCCTGTCGACCACTGCAGCGAGCAGGCCCCGCTTGGTGACGAAGTGGTAGAGGATCGTCTGCTTGCGTACCCCGAGGTCGCCGGCCAGGTCGTCGAGAGACGTACCGTCGTAGCCGACGGAACTGAACGACGCTAGGGCAGCGTCGAGGATTCTCTCCTTGGTGCCCTTGGCGATCACCGGTTCCATCCCGGCACCGTACCCCCACTCCTGACCAATTGGTAAGTATCTCTACCATCTGGTAGACAACGGGTCGTGATCAGCGAGAAACTCGCCGGACGGCACATCGCCATCACCGGGGCCACCGGATTCCTCGGGACGGCCCTCGTCGAACGCCTCCTGCGCTCCGTGTCCGACTGTCACCTGGTCCTGGTCGTCCGCCCAGGACGCCGGGGAGCTGCCCAGCGCGTCGAGCGGGAGATCCTCCGCAACAACGCCTTCAACTCACTGCGCGACCGACTGGGTCCCGACGGCTTCGCCGAGATGGCCGCCCGACGGATCACGCCAGTGGCCGGTGATGTCACCGCCGAGGGGCTCGGACTGGACGACCAGGGGCGGGCCGCGCTCACCGGATGCGACCTTTTCATCCACTCGGCCGCCATGGTGAGCTTCGACTCCCCCCTCGACCAGGCCGTCGAGGTCAACCTGCTCGGCCCGGTACGGATCGCCCGCACCCTCGCCGACCTCAACGCAACCCCCCACCTGATCGCGGTGTCCACCTGTTACGTGGCCGGCAGCCGACGCGGGGCCGCCATCGAAGAACCAGTCGACGACAGTCCCTTCTTCGTCAAAGCCGAGTGGGGAGCCGAGGTGGACGCGGCTCGACGCTCCCGCCACGAAGCCGAAGCGGCCAGCCGCACCCCGGAAAAACTCGCCTCGTTCCGCAGCGACGCCCGGCACTACCTGGGCGCTGCGGGCATCCCCGCGCTGGCCGCTAAGACAGAGCAGTTACGGGCCCGGTGGGTCAACGACCGCCTGGCCGAGGCGGGACGATCCCGGGCCGCATCGCTGGGCTTCCCCGACGCCTACGCCTACACCAAAGCCTTCGGCGAACTGGCCCTGGCCGAGACGTCCGGCGACATCCCAGTCAGCATCATTCGACCCTCCATCATCGAATCCGCCCTGGCCGAACCGGCACCGGGTTGGATCCGCGGGTTCCGGATGGCCGAACCGGTGATCATCGCCTACGCCCGCGGCCTACTCAAGGAGTTCCCCGGAACCCCCGAAGGAACTCTCGACGTCATCCCCGTCGACCTGGTCGTCGCCAGTATCTGCGCCGTCGCCGCCCGAGGACCCATCGACGGGCCGGACATCATCCAGGTGGCCTCCGGAACCGTGAACCCTCTCCGCTACGGACACCTGGTCGACCTGGTGAGGGAATGGTTCACCCGACATCCGGTGTATGACGACCGCGGGCAGCCAATCCCCGTGCCCGAATGGTCCTTCCCCGGCCGGGGCCGGGTCACACGGCAACTGGAGCGGGCCGGCACCACCCTCGAGCGAGCCCAAAAGATATTCGAGCTCCTGCCTGTCCGGGGGCGCCGGGCCCAACTGGGGGCTCGACTAGAAGAACAGCGCGAGCAAATCGAACGGGCCCGGGGCTACGTCGATCTGTACGGCGCCTACGCCGAATGTGAGGCTGCCTTCGGCCTGGACCGACTCCTCGCCCTCTGGGACTCCCTCAACGACGACGACCGGGAGGCGTTCTGTTTCGACCCGCGGATCGTCGACTGGGGCCATTACTTCCACGAGATTCACCTCCCGTCGGTCGTGCAGTCCGGCCGGGTGTCGATGAGCCCCCCGAGTCAGGGAGGCGAGACCCGATCTTCCCGCCTCCGGCGTCAGGTGCTCTCCCCCGACCGCCACCTCGCCGCTTTCGACCTCGAAAACACCCTTATCGCCTCCAACGTCGTTGCATCGTTCGCCTGGCTGGCCAGCCGGCGCCTCGACAGCCGGGACCGCCTCCGGTTGGTGGCCCGCACCCTTGCTGAGGCACCGGCCCTCCTGGCCTTGGACCGCCGTGACCGGAGCGACTTTCTTCGCCACTTCTACCGACGCTACGAGGGCGCACCGGTCGACCAGATCGCCGAGGACTCCGCTGAACAGTTCAGCGACCTGATTCTCTCCAGAGCCTTCCCGGCCGCCATCAGACGGGTGCGCGAGCACCGGGCCCTTGGCCACCGCACCTTGCTGATCACCGGCGCCCTCGACTTCGTCGTCGAACCCCTCCGACCGCTATTCGACGACATCGTGTGCGCCAGCCTCGGAATCGACGACGGTACCTACAACGGCCGCCTCCGCAGTGTCCCCCCGACTGGTGAAGCCCGCTTCCAGGCCCTCACCGACTACGCCGACCACCACGACCTGGACCTGCGTGAATCGGTGGCCTACGCGGACTCGACCAGCGACCTCCCGATGCTCGAGGCGGTCGGGTTCCCCGTCGCCGTCAACCCCGAGGTCCGCCTGGCCAGTCTCGCCCGCAAGCGCGGCTGGCTCACCGAAGACTTCGCCAAGGCCGGCGGAATGACCAACCGCCTCCTCCCCCTCGCCCCGGCCCGAAGAGGTGCCTGATGAAGGCCCTCCGATTTCGCCGGAACCTTCCCCGCTACGCGGCGGCCCGGCTTGCCGGAAGCCTCACCCCGGGGCGGGGTGCCACCGTCGGCCCCCTCGAGTTGGTCGACCTCGACCCTCCGGCCGAACCGGGACCGGACTGGGTGAGAGTCCGACCGAGACTGTCGGGCATCTGCGGCTCTGACCTGGCCACCGTCGACGGCCGCTCGGCCCGCTACTTCGAACCCCTGGTCTCGTTCCCGTTCGTGCCCGGCCACGAGGTGGTCGGCGACCTCGACGACGACCAGAGGGTGGTCCTCGAACCGGTGCTCGGCTGCGCCAGTCGGAACATCACCCCGGCCTGCGCAGCCTGTACCGACGGCCGACTGGGCAACTGCGAACACACCACCTTCGGCGACCTGTCCCCCGGTATTCAAACCGGTTCCTGCCATGACACCGGCGGCGGATGGGCCACGGCCTTCCATGCCCATCCCAGCCAACTCCACCCGGTGCCCGATGGGCTCTCCGACGAGGCGGCGGTCATGGTGGAACCCACGGCCTGCGGTGTCCACGCCGCGTTCACCGCCCGGGTGCCCGACGACGGAGTGGTGGCCGTCCTGGGTGCCGGCACGCTCGGCCTGGTGACCATCGCCGCCCTGCGGGCCCACACCACTCCCCGGACCATCGTGGCCACCGCCCGCTACCCGGACCAACGACGCCTGGCCGACGAACTGGGTGCCGACCTGGTCGTCGCTCCCGACGAGGTACGACGGGCCGTGCGTCGGGCCGCCGGCACGCGGGCCATAGGCGGAAACGGTCAGGGTCCCGAGGGGGACGTCGATCGTCTTACCGGTGGCGCCGACACGGTCATCGACTGCGTCGGCTCCTCGTCAAGCCTCACCGACGCGCTGGCCATAGCCCGGCCGGGGGGCCGCATCGTGCTCCTGGGGATGCCGGCAGTCGTGGAGCTGGAGTTGACCCCGCTGTGGCACCGCGAACTCGAACTCGTGGGCTCCTACACCTACGGCACCGAGGCCCTGCCTGACGGATCCACCGCCCGCACCTTCGACCTGGCCTTCGACCTGGTCACCCGGGCCGACCTGGGTCGGCTCGTCACCGCCACCTACCCGCTGGCCCGATACCGGGAAGCCCTCCAACATGCCGCCTCGGCCGGAAGCCGGGGCGCGGTAAAAGTAGCCTTCGACCTCCGAGACGAACGGGAGCGCAACGCCCGATGACCAACGGACGACACCCCGCACCACGCCCGGGATTCGTGCTCGACGTGGACCGGAACACCCCGCCGATCCTGTTCCACCACGGGCCCGGCTTCCGCCTCGAGAAACTGCCCGCCGGCCGGTCCCGGGTCATCTACCCGGCCGAACCCCTCGAAGGCCTCCCCGACCCCGAGGCGGCCATCCGCCACGCCCTCCTCAACCCCCTCGGCGACTCCGCACCACTGCCCGCCCTCCTGCGGCCCGGCATGAAGCTCACCATCGCCTTCGACGACATCTCCCTGCCCCTACCGCCAATGCGACGGCCCGACATCCGACAACGGGTCATCGAGGCCGTCCTGGACCTGGCGGCCGATGCCGGTGTCGACGACGTGCACCTGATCGCCGCCTTGGCCATCCACCGGCGGATGACCGAGGACGAACTCCGCCACGCGGTCGGGGACCGCGTCTACGACGCGTTCGCCCCCAAGGGTCTTCTCTACAACCTCGACGCCGAGGACCCCGACGGCATGGTCATCCTCGGCGAGACCCCCCACGGCGAGGACGTCCACTTCTGCCGTAGGGCCGCCGAGAGCGACCTGGTCGTCTACGTCAACATCAACCTGGTGTCGATGGACGGGGGCCACAAAAGCACCGCCACCGGCCTGGCCGGCTACACGGGCCTGCGCCACCACCACAACGTCCACACCCTGAGGAACTCCAAGTCGCTGATGGACCGAAAGAACTCGGCCCTGCACGCCTCCAACTGGCGGATGGGCAGCGTCATCCGGGACGCCGGCGTGAAGATCTTCCAGATCGAGACGACTGTCAACAACGACACCTTTGGCCGGGAGGGCCCCCTGGCCCTCCTCCAGAAGCGGGAATGGGAGTGGACGGGACGGGACCGTGCCCAGTTTCTGGCTATGCGGACCGGCCTGGATGTCCTGCCGTCCAACACCCGCCGCAAGATCTTTGACACCTGGCAGGCCCCGTACCAGATGACGTCGGTGCAGGCCGGCGAGGTCGAAGCCGTCCACGAGGTGACCACCGACAACGTGTACGCCCAGCAGTTGGTCCCCGTCGAAGGCCAGACCGACGTGCTGACCATGGGCCTGCCCTATATCTGCCCCTACAACGTCAACTCGATCATGAATCCGATCCTGGTCATGTGCCTGGGTCTCGGCTACTTCTTCAACCTGTACCGGGGTCGACCACTGGTCCGGGAGGGTGGCGTGCTCGTCATGAGCCACCCGACCCCCTGGGAGTTCCACCCGGTCCATCACCCCAGTTACATCGACTTCTTCGAGCAGGTCCTGGCCGACACCACCGACCCGGTGGAGATCGAGCGCCGTTACGAGAAGCAGTTCGCCGAGGACGAGTGGTACATCCACCTCTACCGGACGTCCTACGCCTACCACGGGGTCCACCCCTTCTACATGTGGTACTGGGGCAGCCACGCCCTGGAACACCTCGGACGGGTCATCATCGTGGGCGGCGACCCGGCCGCTGTTCGCCGGCTCGGCTTCCAGCCCGCCTCCACCCTGTCGGATGCCCTGGAGATGGCCTCCGATGTGGTCGGACCCCAACCGACCATCACCCACATGAAGAACCCGCCGCTACTCATGGCTGACGTCACCTGAGCCGTGGGTACCGTCTCGCTCCGCCTGGCCCGGACACGGGCCCGATGGGCCCGACTGGTCTTCCCGCTAAGGGCCGCGCCGGTGCCCCTCGGCGTCGCCCCTCCCCCGGCGCGGCGCCGCCTCGGCGCCGACTACGACACGGCATGGGCCCGCCGCTACCCGGCCCGCCTCGCCCGGGCAGCCATCGTCGAAGGGGTGATGCGGCCCGTCATGGCGGTGGTCGCCGACCCGACCCGGGCCGGCGTCGACCGGCTCGACGGGCTCGACGGACCCGCGGTGTTCGCCGCCAACCACCACAGCCACGCCGACACGCCCCTCCTCATGACTTCCATCCCCGAGCCGTGGCGCCACCAGTTGGTGGTCGCCGCGGCAGCCGACTACTTCTTCGCCTCCCGGGCCGGCAGCGCTCTCTCGGCACTGGCCATCGGCGCCGTACCGGTGGAACGCACCCGGGTGAGCCGTGACTCGGGCGACCGGATCGCCGAGTTGATCGGCAAGGGCTGGAGCCTTCTGATCTACCCGGAAGGCGGACGCAGCCCGGATGGTTGGGGCCAGGAGTTCCGCGGCGGGGCCGCCTACTTGGCCATCCGCTGCGGGGTGCCGGTGGTGCCGGTACACGTCGCCGGTACCGGGCGGATCCTGCGCAAAGGGCGGAACCTCCCCCGACGGGCCAAGACCACCGTCACCTTTGGGACCCCCCTGGCTCCCCACTCCGACGAGAACGCACGGGCCTTCAACGAGCGCCTCGAAGCGGCGGTCACCGGCCTGGCCGATGAGACGGCCACTGACTGGTGGGAGGCCCGTCGGCGGACCCGTGACGGTTCCTCGCCCAACCTGACCGGACCGGCAGGCGGCGCGTGGCGGAGGGCCTGGGCCCTCGGCGACCGCGACGGTCGCACCCGCCGGCGCCGGCGACGCTGGCCCGAGTTGTAGGAAACCCCACCCCGTACCGGGCCCGCCGGTTGGTAGGTTGCCATCGGGAACGCCGGGTCCGACCCGACACCAGAACCGAACCCGCACGAGGTGAAAAGCCAAAAGTGACCGTCGCCGCCCGAACCCCCATCGAGTTGATCAAACGGGTCTACGCCACGCTTGACGACCGGGTGCCCCTGGGGCGGGAACGCCTCGGAAGGCCCCTCACCCTGGCCGAGAAGATTCTGATCAATCACCTCGACGACCCGACCGGAGCCGGACTCGAGCGGGGCGTCTCCTACGCCGACCTTCGCCCCGATCGGGTGGCCATGCAGGACGCCACCGCCCAGATGGCCTGGCTGCAGTTCATGACCGCCGGGCTCGACGAGGTGCAGGTGCCCACCACCACCCACTGCGACCACCTCATCCAGGCCCGCGACGACTCCAAGCGGGACCTGGCCGCCGCCCTGGACGGGCACGCCGAGGTGTACTCCTTCCTGGAGTCGGTCTCGGCCCGCTACCGAGGTGGGTTCTGGAGGCCCGGCTCAGGAATCATCCACCAAGTCGTTCTCGAGCAGTACGCCTTCCCTGGTGGGATGATGATCGGCACCGACAGCCACACCCCCAATGCCGGTGGGCTGGCCATGGTGGCCGTCGGGGTGGGCGGAGCGGACGCGGTGGACGTTATGACCGGCTTCCCGTTCAACGTGCGGTGGCCGAAGCTGATCGGCGTCTACCTCACCGGCGAACTCGCCGGGTGGACGGCGCCTAAGGACGTGATCCTCAAGGTGGCCGGGATCCTCACCGTGGAGGGCGGCACGGGGGCCATTGTTGAATACCTGGGCCCAGGGGCCCGCAGCCTGTCGGCCACCGGCAAGGCCACCATCTGCAATATGGGGGCCGAGATCGGCGCCACCACCTCCCTGTTCGCCTACGACGACGCCACGGCCCGCTACCTGAGGGCCACCGGCCGGGAGGACGCGGCCGATGCCGCCGAGGCGGTCGCCCATCACCTGCGGGCCGACGAGGAGGTCGAGGCCGACCCGGGGTCCTTCTTCGACCGCGTGGTCGAGATCGACCTGTCGGCACTCTCGCCCCACATCAACGGCCCCCACACCCCGGATCTGGCCCGGCCGGTCAGCGACCTGGGAGCCGAGGCGGAGGCCAACGGCTGGCCGTTGGAGATCAGCGCCGCCCTGGTCGGGTCCTGCACCAACTCCAGCTACCAGGACATCACCCGGGCGGCCGACATCGCCCGCCAGGCCGCCGCTCAGGGGCTCCGGGCGCGCTCCCCGCTGCTCGTCACCCCCGGGTCGGAACAGGTGCGGGCCACCATCGAGCGGGACGGGCTGCTGGAGGATCTGGAGTCCATCGGGGCCACCGTGCTAGCCAACGCCTGCGGCCCATGCATCGGCCAGTGGGACCGCCCGGACATCGACGAAGGGGTCCTCAACAGCATCGTCACCAGCTACAACAGGAACTTCCCCAGGCGCAACGACGGATACGCCTCCACCCTGGCCTTCGTCACCTCACCGGAGACCGTGGTGGCCCTCAGCCTGGCCGGACGGCTCGATTTCGATCCGGCCACCGACCCGCTGGTCAACGCCGACGGTGACGAGGTGCGCCTGACCGTCGGCGCCGGCGAGGAACTCCCGGCGGACGGCTTCGACCCCGGCCGGGCCGGCCTGTTCCAGGCACCCCCCGACGACGGCCGGGAGGTCGACGTTGAGGTTTCACCGACCAGCAGGCGCCTGCAGGTGCTCGAACCGTTCGCGGCCTGGGACGGCCGGGATCTGGTTGATCTTCCGGTGTTGATGAAGGCCCAAGGCAAGTGCACCACCGACCACATCTCGATGGCCGGACCGTGGCTGGCCTACCGGGGACACCTGGAGAACATCTCGGGGAACCTGTACCTCGGGGTGGTCAACGCCCACACCGGCCAAGTGGGCACCGGCCTAGACGTCACCGACGGTGAGGTACGCCCCTACCCGGAGATCGCCCGCCGCTACCACGAGGCCGGGATCGACTGGGTGGCCGTCGGAGACGAGAACATCGGCGAGGGCTCGTCCCGGGAACACGCGGCCATGGAGCCGCGGTTCCGCGGCTGCCGGGCCGTGCTGGCCCGGTCGTTTGCCCGCATCCACGAAACCAACCTCAAGAAGCAGGGCGTGCTGCCGCTGACCTTCGCCGACCCCGGCGACTACGACCTGATCGGCGAACGCGACCGCATCTCGGTGATGGGCCTCGACGACCTGACCCCTGGTAGTTCGGTACGGGTCGTCATCGACCACGACGGGGCCGGGTCCTCGGAGATCACCGCCTGCCACACCATGTCGGCCGATCAGGTCGGGTGGTTCCGGGCCGGCAGTGCTCTCAACCTGATCCGGCAACGGATCGCCGGCTGAGAAGCGACGCCCCTAGACGGTGCGCAGCCGGTAGCCCCGGTTGCGGGCCTCGGCCAGCGAATCGGGTGCGAAGCAGGTAGGGGCCCCACTTTCTATGAGTTCTTCCAGCACCACGGCCATCGCATCCTCGTCGGCCACCTCATCGAGGTCGTAGACCTCCTGGGTGCGCCGGTCTCCGAGGAACCGGTGGTCGGCGAAACTGGCCGGGCGATCCACAGCAGTCGAGGCTAGTAGCCGCCGTCGTAGCCCACGGGACGGGACGCGACTCGGGGGCGCAACCGGTGCGCCCCCGAGTAGCCCGGCGCGGGTAGCCCCGCGTCCGGGAGTTTCTGGACTACCCGGACACGACGGGTGCCCACGACCGCGGCGGGCCGGGCCCGCGCTGGCCGATGAGGCGTGCCGGCAGGGACTTCGAGCCGGCAGTCGATGTCCGGGGGTGGTCGGCGTGGATTCGCCGGGTGGTCCAGCGCCGCCTAGCGGCCGGCCACCTCCGAAGTCCCAAGAGATCTACTACTGATGTGGACCACCTCCCTTCGTCGGTGGCGCCACCCTAGCCGCGCCGTTCCACCTGGTCGCTGGCGGCTTCCACGGCCAGGCGGTCGGCCTCGTCGTTCCACCGGTCGCCCGAGTGCCCTTTCACCCACTGGAAATCGACGTCGTCGCGTGCCCGGTAGGCGTCGATCAGCGGCTCCCACAGATCACGGTTGGCCACCGGCTTGCGGGCCTTGTTCACCCAGCCCCGGCGCAGCCAGTTCTCCCACCACCGGTCGCGGAAGCAGTAGACGACATAGGTCGAGTCGCTGACCACCACCAGCGGACAGTCGAAGGCCCGTACCGCCTCCAGGGCGGCGGTGAGCTCCATGCGCTGGTTGGTGGTCTTCCCGTCGCACCCGCTGGCGAACGGACCGTCGGGCACCACCCAGGCCCAGCCGCCCGGACCGGGGTTCCCGAGGCAGGCGCCGTCGGTGTACACGACCATCGGACCGTCGGCCACGGATGGGCACCCTAACCGGGGCCGGTTCGCCGGCCGTTCACAACCACGACCAGAGGATTTCCCGACCCACTCTCCACTCGACTGCCGGCCCGGCTAGGTTCGCACTATGGCTTCGAAGCGGAGCGGCACGCTGGCCGTGACGGGCGACCCGGACGCCGACCGGCTCCTCAACACTGACCCGCTGGCCCTGGTGGTCGGCATGCTGTTGGACCAACAGGTGCCGATGGAGTGGGCCTTCCGGGGTCCGTCCACCATCTCCGGGCGGCTCGGCGGCCTGGACGCTGCGGCCATTGCCGCCATGGACCCGGTCGACTTCGAGACAGCCTGTCGGACAAAGCCGGCCATCCACCGGTTCCCGCAGTCGATGGCCCGGCGAATCCAGGACCTGTGCCAGCACGTGGTCGACCACTACGACGGCGACGCCGGTCGGATCTGGCGGGGTGTGCGATCCGGGGCAACCCTCTACGACCGCCTGGTTGCCCTTCCCGGGTTCGGGCCGGAGAAGGCGATGATCTTCACCGCGGTACTGGCCAAGCGCATGGGATGTGCACCGGCCGGTTGGGAGGACCATGCCGGACCGTTCGCCGACGGCCAACCCCGGTCGGTGGCCGACATCGACGGCCCGGATGCCCTCACCGCCGTCCGGGCCTGGAAGAAGGCGCAGAAGGCGGCCGGGAGAACCAAGCAGGACTAGCCGACCGGCTGGTGGCTCAGAGCCGGGCCTCGCCGCGGTCCAGGGCCTCCAGAAACCACTCGTAGGTGGAGGCCAGGCCGTCGGCCAGGGGCGTGCCGGCCGACCAGCCCAGGCCGGTCAGTTTCGAGACGTCGAGCATTTTGCGGGGCATCCCGTCCGGCTTGGAGGCGTCGAAGGCCAGTTCGGCCCCCGGGTGCACCAGGTCCCGGATCATGCCAGCCAGTTCGCCGATGGTGCAGTCGGTGCCGGTGCCGACGTTGACGTGGCCGGCCTCCGAGTAGTGGTCCATCAGGAACAGGCAGGCGTCGGCCAGGTCGTCCACGTGGAGGAACTCCCGGCGGGCCGAGCCGCTCCCCCAGACAACCACCTCCTCCGCCCCGTCGAGTTTCGCCTCGTGGAAGCGGCGCATCAGGGCCGGAAGGACGTGTCCTCCTTCGAGGTCGAAGTTGTCGCCGGGCCCGTACAGGTTGGTCGGCATGGCTGAGATGAAGTCGTCGCCGTACTGCCGCCGGTAGCTCTCGCACAGTTTGATCCCGGCGATCTTGGCCAGGGCGTAGCCCTCGTTGGTCGGCTCCAGCGGCCCGGCGAGCAGCGCCTCCTCGGTGATCGGCTGGTCGGCCTCCCGGGGGTAGATACAGGAACTGCCCAGGTAGAGGAGCTTTTCCACCCCGACCCGGTGGCTGGCCTGCACCACGGTGCCGTGGATCATCAGATTGTCGTAGAGGAACTCGGCCGGGCGAGTGCTGTTGGCCAGGATGCCGCCGACCGTGCCAGCCACCAGGAATACATAGCGGGGCCGCTGTTCCTCGAACCAGGCGTCCACGGCCGATTGGTGGCGCAGGTCCAGTTCGGCACGGTCCACGCTGCGCAGGTCGTCGAAGCCGGCGTCGGACAGCCGTCGGAAGATCGCTGAGCCCACAAGTCCACGGTGGCCAGCCACGAACACTGGCGCTGAACGGTCCAGCATGGAGCGACGCTACTCCCGTTCCCCGGCCCGCCCGCCGATCACCCCCACCTCGCCCAGGTAGGTGACCAGCAGGTCCAGGACCACCACCACCGCCACTTCGTCGAGGGGTTCCGGGCGGTCCAGGGACCGGGCCACCACGTGGTCGACCGCCGCGTCGAGGTCGGCCACCGTGTCGCCGTCGGTCGGTCGGAGCGCCTCCTCACCCAGTTCCTGTCCGTGTTCGGTGGACAACCCCGCGTCGGCCACGAACTCCAACCACCAGCCGACCACCTCGACCACCTCGTCGCGTCGCAGGACGGTGGCCGCCTCCTCGGGGAGGCGTTCGGCCACCCAGTCGACGGCGTCGTCGACCTCGAACACGGCCGGCGAGGCGGAGCGTTCCAGGCGACCCACCGCCGAGCCGACGGCCACGAACCCGACGGTCACCACCAGTGCCGCGCCGACCAGAAGGAAGAGCCAGATCACGGTCCGATCATGCCAGCCTGGAGGGTCGGCATCCCGGCGGGGGCGGCCGAGGCCACCCGGGTGGGCTCAGATGCCGATGCGCTGGGCCAGGAGCTCCCGGTGGTAGGTCGGGTCGCCGAAGAGCAGTTCCGAACTCTTGGCCCGCTTGAAGTACAGGTGGGCCGAATGCTCCCAGGTGAAACCGATCCCGCCGTGGATCTGGATGTTCTCGGCGGTGGTGTGGAAGTAGGCCTCCGAGCAGTAGGCCTTGGCCAGGCTGGCCACCGACGGCAGCTCATCGTTTAGCTCCGCGGCGCACCATCCGGCGTAGTAGGCGGCCGACTTGGCCGACTCAACCTCCAGGAGCATGTCGGCACACTTGTGCTTGATGGCCTGGAAACTGCCGATGGGCCGACCGAACTGCACCCGGTCCTTGGCGTACTGCACCGCGGTGTCCAGGCACTGCTGGGCTCCGCCCACCTGCTCGGCGGCCAGGGCCACCGCGGCCAGGTCCAGGACCCGCTCCAGCACCGTCCAACCGCCGCCGTCCTCGCCGATCAAAGTGGCGGACACCCCGTCGAAGTCCAGCCGGGCCTGCTTGCGGGTGGTGTCCATGGTGGCCAACGCGGTGCGGGTTAGACCATCGGTGTCGCCGGCCACCCGGAACAGGGAGATCCCCTGGTCGGTGCAGGCGGCCACGATGACCAGCGAGGCGGTGTGTCCGTCCAGTACGTACATCTTGGTGCCGCTTAACGACCAGCCGTCCCCGTTGGGGGTCGCGACCATGGTGATCCCGTCGCTGCCCCAGCGGCCGCTCTCCTCGGTGAAGGCCAGGGTGGCGATCGTCTCGCCGGCGGCGATGCCGGGTAGCAGCTCGGCCTTGGCGTCCTCGTCGCCCGAGTGGATGAGCGTGTTGGCGGCCAGCACCACGGTGGAAAAGAACGGGGCGCACAACAGGGACCGGCCCATCTCCTCGAGGACCACGATCAACTCGACGTAGCCGAAGCCCTGTCCGCCGTACTCCTCGGGGACGATGAGGCTCTGCAGTCCCAGCTGGTCGGCCATCAGGGACCACGTCTCGGGGTCGTAACCGGACTCGGTCTCCATCAACTCGCGGACCTTGGCTTCCGGCGAGTAACTGTCCATGAACTGCCGGACGAACTCCCGCAGTTGTTCCTGTTCCTCGGTGAAGGCGAAGTTCACTTGGTGCGCTCCTCGTCGGTACCGGACACCGGCCCAACGTTCTACTAGACCCCCCTGTGGGCGACGACATCGGGCCGGTGGTGGCACCGCTGATACCGCAGCGGCCATCATGGCTGCCATGGACCAGGCCCCCTCCTCGAAGTTCGCCCCACCGTGCACCCACGACGACCACCCCAACACCGGGGTGGCCGGGGTGTCCCTGCACTACTGCGACACCAGCTCGGAGATCCACAAGATCGTGGTGGGCGACTACGACAACAACGTGTTCGTCCTGCGCTGCCGCCAGACCGGTGAGGCGGTGCTCATCGACGCCGCCAACGAACATGACAAACTCCTGGAGCTCTGCCGGGCCCTCGACGTCCGCACGGTGCTTGAAACCCACGGACACTTCGACCACATCCAGGCCGTTCCCGCGGTGCGCGAGGCCGGCTACCGGGTCGGGGTGACCGACGCCGACGCGGCGATGCTGCCCGGCTACGACTACCTGCTGGAGGACGAGTCGGTGATCGAGGTGGGCCGTCTGCGACTGCACACCATTTGCACCCCGGGGCACACCCCGGGCTCTATCTGCTTCCGCCTGGACGGCTCGCCGGTGCTGTTTGCCGGCGACACGTTGTTTCCCGGCGGGGCGGGGGCCACCCACTTCGAGGGCGGCGATTTCGACCAGATCATCGAATCCATCGACCGGCGTCTCTTCGCCCCGCTGGACCCCGGCACTCTGGTGTTTCCGGGCCACGGTGACGACACCACGATCGGCGCCGAACAGCCGAGCCTCGACGAGTGGGTCGCCCGGGGTTGGTGAACGACCAGCCGGGGGCGCTTCCAGCCGACCAGCGCCCCTTCGACGACACCCCGGTCCACACCGCCGATCTGCCCGAGACTCCGATCCGCGATCGGAACATCCCGGCCGAGGCGTGGGTGGAGGCCCCGCGGGCGCTTCTGTCCGCCGGCGACGACCTGGGCGAGGTGCGCATCGCCTACAAGCGGCGCCTGGGGGCCTGGCTGCTCTGGCGGGCCGGGCCGGCCCGGGGAGCCGACGCCCGCTATGTGGCCGTCCACGCCGACGACCCGGACAGGGTCCTGACCTTCCGCTTACACCCCGACGGGTCGGGGTCAGGGGTCGGGCCCCACGGGGCCACCCACCGTCGGTTCCGCTCCTGGAAGCAGGCTCTCCACGGGGGCGGTGACCCACCGGCCGGCCGCCCCTGATTTCTCCTATGGGCATAGTGTAAATACCGGGTAGTCAATAGAATCAGGGTCGTGGCAGACCAATCCCCGCTCTTCGAGGTCCGTGGACTGCACGCGGGGACCGACGACGGAACGCCGATCCTCAACGGCGTGGATCTAACCGTTGGCCCCGGCGAACTCCACGCCCTCATGGGGCCCAACGGATCCGGCAAGTCCACCCTGGCTTCCGTGCTGCTGGGCAGCCCCGAGTACACGATCACCGCCGGTTCGGTGCTCTTCCGCGGTGAGGACATCACCGACTGGCCCCCCGACGTCCGGGGCAAGGCCGGGGTGTTCCTCGCCTTCCAGTACCCGCTGGAGGTGGCCGGGGTGTCGGTGATCAACTTTCTCCGCCAGGCCCTGTCGGCCCGTAAGGGCATCGACCTGTCGGTACTCGAGTTGCGCCTGACCATCATGGAGTGGATGGAGCGGCTCGGCATGGACCCGTCGTTTGCCGAGCGCTACCTCAATGAGGGTTTCTCCGGTGGTGAGAAGAAACGAAACGAGATCCTCCAGATGGCCATCCTGGAACCCGAGATCGCCATCCTCGACGAGACTGACTCCGGCCTGGACATCGATGCCCTGGCCATGGTGGCCAACGGCGTGGCCGAGGTCCGCCGGGAGCGACCGGAACTCGGCGTGGTGGCCATCACCCACTACCAGCGACTGCTCGAACACCTGCGACCGGACGTCGTCCACGTGCTCCTGGACGGACGGATCGTGGCCCGGGGCGGTGCCGAGGTGGCGGAACGCCTCGAACGAGACGGCTACGACGCCTTCCGGTGAGCCGACGCCCATGAGCACCGACCTCCTCGACCCGGCCGCCGTCAAGGCCGACTTTCCGCTGCTCGAACAGGAAGTAAACGGCGGTCCCCTCACCTACCTGGACTCGGGCGCCACCTCCCAGAAACCCCGGGTCGTCCTCGACTCTCTCACCGGGTACTACGAGGAGATCAACGCCAACGTGCACCGCGGCGCCTACCACATCGCCGAGCGGGCCACCACGGCCATGGAGGACGCCCGGCGGGCCGTCCAGCGTTTCATCGGTGCCCCGTCGGAGCGGGAGGTGCTGTTCACCAAGAACGCCACCGAATCCATCAACCTGGTGGCCCACTCGTGGGGTCGGAACAACCTGGCCGACGGGGACGTGGTGCTGATCACCGAACTGGAACACCACGCCAACATCGTGCCCTGGCACCAGCTGGCGGCCGAGCGGGGCATCGAGCTGCGTTGGATCCCCCTCACCGACGACGGGCGGCTCGACCTCACCGGCCTGGACCGTCTACTCGACGGGGTGAAACTGGTCGGGGTGTCGGCGGTGTCCAACGTGCTGGGGACCATCACCCCGGTGCGCCAACTGGCCGACGCCGCGCACGCCGTGGGCGCGCTCTGCCTGGTCGACGCCTGCCAGTCGGTCCCCCACCTGCCCACCGACGTGGTCGAACTGGGCGCCGACTTCCTGGCCTTCAGCGGCCACAAGATGTGCGGGCCGACCGGGGTGGGGGTGCTGTGGTCCCGTGCTGAACTGCTGGAGGCCATGCCGCCGTTCCTGGGCGGGGGCGAGATGATCCTCAACGTGACCCGTGACGGGTTCGTGCCCAACGAGCTGCCGTGGAAGTTCGAGGCGGGAACCCCGCCGATCGCCGAGATCATCGGCCTCGGCGCAGCGGTCGGCTACCTGGAGGGCCTGGGGATGGAGGCCGTGCGGGCCCACGAGGTGTCCCTCACCGACTATGCGCTCCGCACCCTCGGCGACCGCTTCGGCGACGACCTCCTCATCCACGGGCCGACCGACACCGCCCGCCGTGGCGGGATCCTCTCGATGTGCCTGCGCGAGATCCACGCCCACGACCTCAGCCAGGTCCTCGACCAGCACGGGATCTGCGTCCGGGCAGGCCACCACTGCGCCAAGCCCCTCATGCGGGAACTGGGCGTGACCTCCACCTCACGCGCCTCGCTCTACCTCTACAACGACGAATCCGACGTCGACGCCCTCGGAGACGCCCTCGAAGAGGCAGCGCGGTTTTTTGATTTCTAGAATCCCACCCCTGACCTCTTCACCCCCACCAGCCAGGAACCATTGACCCATGCCAGGACTCGAAGACCTCTACCGGGAGGTCATCCTCGACCACTACCGGAACCCCCGCAACCGCGGCGAGCTCGAGGTTCCGCCGGCCCTGCTGGCAGAGGGCTTCAACCCCCTGTGCGGCGACGAGGTCAAGGTCTACGTCCAACTCGACGGTGACACGATCACCGACGTCCG
>JAKUSA010000028.1 GCA_022449565.1 Acidimicrobiales bacterium
AGCCGGGTCTCCCGTCACCAATTCCTAGCCGAGTAAATCAGTCGGGCCCGGCGACCCGTTCGACCCGGAGCACGTTGGTGGAACGACTCCGGACGTCGGTTCCAGCCAGTACCGCGACCAACTCGTCGACAGCCACATGACCCAGTTCCCGAGCCAGGTTCAGGGCCGCTAACACCCGCCGTTCAATGTCCCCATCCTCGGACAGGTGGAACGGTTCGGTCCCCCAACTCAACGTCAACTGCCGTACCGTCCGCTCGTCTGAACTGAACCCCAGAATACGAGCCGCCGGTCGGAAGCGGGCCATCGACCGGACAGTAAATCCGCTTCCGGAAATACAAAGGACGGTGCCGATTCCCAACTCGGTCAGCGCCCGGGCCGAGGCATGGGTCATCGCGTCGGTGATCGCCGTGTCTGGGTCTCCGGTGTCGGCCAGGCGCATCTGCGCCAGCTCGGTAAGCCAGGCCCGATGGTCGAACTCATCGTCGGCGCGCTCGGCGATCCGCGCCATGGTGGCCACGACGTTGACCGGATCGTCACCGATGGCAGTCTCGCCGGAGAGCATCAAGACGCTGGACCCATCCCAGACGGCGTTGGCTACGTCGGACACTTCGGCTCGGGTCGGCTCCGGGGCCTTGACCATCGACTCCAGCATCTGCGTGGCAGTGATTGCTGGACGGCCCAGCGTGATGCACTGGCGAATGATCTCCTTCTGGAGGATGGGTAACTCTTCTATTGAACATTCACTGCCTAGGTCGCCGCGGGCAACCATCACCGCCCCCGAAGCCTCGATGATGGCCGGTAGATCGTCGATGGCGGCCCGGGTCTCGATCTTGGCGACCACGAGGGGCCCCTGAGGGTGCGGGTCCACTGGCAACCGGAGCAGATCATCCGCCGATCGGACGAACGAGAGGGCCACCATGTCGACGTCTAGTTCCAGGAAGCGTTCCAGGGTGACCAGGTCATCGTCGGTTGGTGCCCGGAGAGACAGATGGTCGGCCGGGATGTGGAGACCCGGGCGTCCGCTCAACTGTCCACCGTGGGCCACCCGGGCCGACAGGTGGTCTGGGCCGGCATCGACGATCTCCACCACTGCCCGACCGTCCCCGATGGTCAGACGGTCGCCCACCTCTACGTCAGTCAGCAGACCTTCGTAATCCACCTCCAGGACGCTGGCCGTGCTGACCTGATTACCAATGCGCAGTTCCACCGTCGAACCCTCGGCCAGGGTGACGGGTTGCTCACCGAAGGAACCGGCCCGAACCTTGGGACCCGGAAGGTCGACCAGTACCCCGACCACACGGCCTTCCTCGGCGGCCGTCCTTCGTACCGCCTCGAGACGGCGGGTCGCTTCGTCGAGGGTCCCGTGGGCCAGGCTGAGGCGGGCCACGTCCATCCCCGCCCTGACCATCTTCCGCAATGTGGCGTCGTCCTCGCAGGCCGGGCCAACAGTCGCGATGATTTTGGTCCGCCGCGCCATTCCTTCAGGCTACAGGTAGGCAACTAGCGCCGTTCTGAGCAATTCAACCCGCGGCGGGCTTCGTGCCGCCCTCCCCTGTCCGCCTTACGGCGTGCCAGTACCGTTGTACCGATGCTTCGGAACACCCCCGACCACCCGGTCGCATTCCTAGACCACCCCGGCATCCTGGCCTTCGCCCACCGCGGCGGGGCTGGTGACTGGCCGGAGAACACGATGCCGGCCTTCCGTCACGCGGTAGAACTCGGGTACCACTACCTTGAGACCGATGTTCATGCCACGGCAGACGGGGTCGTCGTGGCCTTTCACGACGACTCCCTCGACCGGGTCACTGATCGACGGGGGCAGATAGCCGACCTTGCCTGGAAGGAGGTCTCCAAGGCCCGGGTGGCCGGCCAGGAACCCGTCCCGCTTCTCACCGAGCTTCTGGAGGAGTTCCCCGAAACTCGGATCAACATCGACCCCAAGCACGACTCGGTGGTTGAACCACTCGCCAATGTGCTCCTGGCAACCGACGCGGTCGAGCGAGTCTGCGTTGGGGCCTTCTCCGACCGTCGGTTGGCCAGGATGCGGGAACTGCTCGGTCCGGGCCTTTGCACCTCAGCCGGGCCGCGAGCCACCAGTCGATTCAGGGCGTCCACCTGGGGTGCACCGTTAGGCCCGGTGCCCTATCGGTGCCTTCAGGTCCCCGTGCGGTTCGGTCCGATCCGGGTCGTCGACCGACGCCTGGTGGTCGAAGCCCACCGGCGATCCCTCCAGGTACACGTCTGGACCATCGACGACCCGAACGAGATGGGCCGGCTGCTCGACCTCGGCGTGGACGGACTTATGACGGACCGTCCCGAGCTGTTACGTGAAGTGCTGATCGAACGGGGGCTCTGGGTCTGATCCCCTTAGCCGAACAGTACGCCCGGGTTCAACCGTCCGGCCGGATCTAGCGCATCCTTGACCATCCGGAACACCTGCAACTCCCCTGGTCCTCGACAGGCGCCTAGCCAGTCCACCTTGTCGCGACCGATGCCGTGCTCGGCGCTCACCGAACCTCCGGCATCGACCACTAGGTGGAGGATGTGGTCGGCCAACCCCGCAGGTTCCGGACCGGTTAGGTTCACGTGGAGGTTTCCGTCGCCAGCGTGACCGAAAATCCATGCCTGCGAAGCCCCGTCGGCCACCACCGCCTCCCGGACCTCCCCGATGAAGGCTGCCACTCTCCCCTGAGGCACGGTCACGTCAAGTTTGGTGGGTACGCCAAGCGTCGAGATGGCCACGCTGTGGGCGTCCCGATGGGCCCACAGGCGTTGCCTGCCGGCTCGATCACTGGCCACCACAACTTCGTCTGGGTCCGACCCGTCATGGACCACCGAAGCCAGCCGGTCGACCACTCCTGCCGTTCCCGCCGCCTCGACCAGGAGCACCACAGGCCAGGCCCGGGACAGCGGAAGCGACACGCCAAGATGATCTACCACGAGTTCCAGTACATCCTCGAGCATGATCTCGATCGCCTGGACGTCGAAGTGTCGGCGGAGCTGACCCACCGCCTCTATCGCCGCGTCGAGGCCGGCAAACCCCAGCATGGCCACCGCCTCTTCGTCATGGGGGGGCAACAGGCGGAGTCGGACCCGAGTAATCGCTCCGAGAGTTCCTTCACTTCCCGTAAATAGTGAGGGGAGGTGATATCCCGTGTTGTCCTTGTCGAGGCCTCGAAGAGACTCCATGATCCGACCGTCGGCCAGAACTGCCTCTAGGCCCAGAACCTGGGCCCTCGTCATGCCGTCTCGGAGGACGTGGACTCCACCGGCATTTGTAGCCACCGTCCCCCCGATGGTGGCCGTGTCCCGGGCACCTAGATCCACTGGATAGCGCCACCCTGACTGGAGAGCTGTTTGCTGTACTTCAGCGAGAGTGGTACCGGCCGCTACGACCATCTGGCCGCTCCGCTCGTCCACTTCTTCGATACCGGCGACGTCCCGTAGCGACACCAAAACCTCGCCCCCCATCGGAACCGACCCGCCGACCATGCCGGTGTTCCCGCCTTGGAACTGGACCGGTACGCCGTGATGGCTCAAAACGCCCAGATGGCCAGCGACCTCGCTGGTCAACCTCGGCCGGAGCATCACCGGGCTGCTCCCTTCCCAGCGACCGGTCCAGTCGACCAAGCTTCCGACCAGCAGTTCAGGGTCGGTTACCACCCGATGTGGTCCCGCCACGTCCTCCAGGTCCTCGATGACCCGGCGAGGGAGCACCCCCGGATGACCCATGGACCCAGTCTCCCACCAGGTGGCCCGGACCACTCCCGACCGACCGGCCCCAAAGGTGAGGTCTGTGGATCATTCTGTGCACACCAGCCCCTTCCACTGTGGAAATACCATCGATCCGTGGGGATTTCTCTCCGAGCGGTTGACGGTCCCCAAACGACGATTCAGGATCCCCGTCACGCCGAACACGGCGATGGGAACCGGAACCGGATGGAATCGGCACCGGGGAGGAAGGGTCACCGCCCGGAATCCCAGGAGGTCGAGACCCTGGGGAAGACCCGGAGAAGTGTTCGGGGAAGGACTGCAGCCAGGCCGATCCCGAGAGGGGTCGGCGGGTCGGCCGCCGGCACAACGGTGTCAAGGCCGGAGGAGCAGGACCGGACCGTGAGGCCCGGACAGGTTCCAACGGACAAGACACCTACTGGGCCCGACACCGACCGGGTGCGCCGCCGCCGCCGGGCGGACGGGGCAGCCGCTCGGGAACCGGGAACGGAGTACCGGGGCCCACCGGCCGGTCCGGTGCCGTCGGGCATCGGAACGGCGGGACGGTGGGCCTGAGCCCCGACGGGGGTTCGTGGTCGAGTCAGGTTCGGAGCGCCGGCCGGCGGGTCGGAGGCACTGGATCAGAGCGGAGCCCCTCGGGGCACCGCTCCCAAGGCAGGTCGCCTGAGAGGGTGGCCGACCGGGTGGCCGTAGGACGTCGAAACGGCTCCGAGGAGTTGACCGGTTCGCCGGGAGGCTACTCGGGGCCGCTTTCGCGTTTTTCCGGATCCCGCGGTCCCTACGGTACGTAGATGTCCGTCCAAGCCAGGACGGACAGGGCCACCAACCCTGCCGACGAAAGGATCGGCACGGCACGACCAAAGCGCCGGTGCCCAGCCAGCGCGGCAAGCCCAAAGACGATCGGAAACCCGTTAAGGGCATACCTCTCGAAGCTGTTCAGATTCTGGGCGCACAGTGCGACCAGTAGACAGGCCAGCGCATACACCCCGTACCGGGCCGGCCAGGACCGCAAGACCAGTATCCCGAGGGCCAGGAAGGCCAGGGCGAAGGGCGCGTGCAGGCCGTCTCCAAGGGTCTCCGGGCCGAAGAGGTCGGACAGTCCGTCGAGCAGGCGGCTTGCCGGGTCCACGGCCTCTCCTCGCAGTTCACCCTGAATGGTCAACGGCACCAGCGGATCGTCAAAGTGCACCGATGCCCATGCCACGAACGCCCCTGCTCCAACTGGCGCGGCCACGACGGCAATACCCCGCCGTAGTTTTTCCGAGGACGGGCAGCCCGACCAACCGGACCCGGCCGCCAGCAACGCCGGGATGGCCAACAGAACCCCAGTAGGCCGAATCAGGCCAGCTGCCGCCGCTAGGCCAGCGGCCATCCACCAGTTGCGACGACGGAAAGCCAGAAAGGCACTAATCGAGGCCGCGAGGAACGGGCCTTCCGCATACCCCCAAACCAGTACGAAGGCCGCCGGAAAGCAGGCCAACAACCACACCGACCGGTCCGCCAACTGCCGGTCCGCCGTTTCGGCCAGCACCAAGCGGTACAACGCCACACCGGCCAGGAGGGATCCCAGGTTTGCTACCACCACCATGGCCGTGGTGGGACCACCCGGTAGAAGTGCATCGGCTAGGCGACCTAGGAGGATGAACCCGGGAAAGAACCTCACTCCCTCGAGTGGCAGGGCGTCATAGCCGCCGACGACCAGCGACCGGTACCAGTCAGCGTCCCAGGCCATAAGGCCTCGTCCGATCCGATCGGGACCAGCTCCGGCTAGCTCGTCGGAAACCAGGCGGGCCACAACCCACGACACCCCGACCAGTAGCCGGGCCACTACCCAGGCCGGCAGTGTGGCCAGCAGGTCCGAACTCAACCGGCGCACCGGGGTGGTCATCGGCCCGGCCCCGGGAACCGCACCAGGTTGGCCGGGTTGTAGTACTCGTCACCGTCGGCTCCAACCAGCGTCGAGCCTCCCCCCAGTCGCTTTCCAAGTTCAGTCCGCAGGATCCCGCATTGCCCGTCAAGGGTCGAGAACCCGTCGATCCACACCAACCAGAGGTGGTCCGCGCCGTCCGACCAGGCCACGATCCGGTCCGCAACCTCCGACGGGTCGGCCGCCCGGTTGCGGACCTCGTAGTCGTACCAGTCGACCTTCTCTCCGTCGTCGAGGACCGGGTAGGCCGCTGTGGGGAAACGCCCACCGAGCAGGCGGTGACCCGCCGGAGCCAGTTGGTCCGGACAGAAAACCACATGATCTCCGACCATCGCCGTGGCCACCACGGCCTCGGCGATCACCCCAACCTGTGTCCTATCTCTGGTCAACTCCCGAGCCACTGACACACCGGACAGGAGCACCAGAACGGCGAGCGCCCAAGGTCCGGCACGACCCGGGAGTCGACCTACCCCCACGGCTGCAGCCAATACCACCGGCACGAAGCAGTACACCGCGTAGCGCCCCTGGAAGGCGCTGTCCACGGCCAGGCTCAGACCCGCGCCAACCACCATCGTCGCACCACCAACCAGTGCCGCTGCACGTAGCCAGGGGAGGTCCGTCCAACCGAGGCGAGCCGCCTCAGCGTCTGAGCGGGACCCGATGCCCCAGGCCACAAGGACGCTGGTCGCCACCGCCACCAGCAGGGCCTCGGAGCCCTTCCCGCCACCGAACGCCTCCAGGGTCAGTGCGACTACCACGGTAGGTCTCGGTGCCGAGGCCCAGGGGGTACCTGTGTGGGCCATTTGGCCGGCCAGGACCGGCAGCCAAGCGGCGAAGGGCGCAGCACCGAGGGCCACCGCTCCCAGCATGCGTCGTGCCGACCGACGAACCGGCACCGAACCCCGGAGGGCGACCCCGGTGAGGAGGACGGCCACTACCACTACCAGGAAGAGCGACCAGTAGTGGGTGAACAACAGAGCCGCCGTCACTGCGGCCACACCGCCCAACCTGCGGAACTCACTCCGCCGCCACGCGGCGACCAGGACCAAATGTCCGGCCAGAAGCAGGACCAGTAGCAGGGAGTACATCCGCACCTCGGTGCCGTAGCGGATGGCGAACGGACTCGACGCCATGACCGCTACGACGGCGGCCGTGCCCCGCCCATCCAAGTGGCATCGGGCCACCAGCCAGGTCAGCCCCATCGCGACCACTCCAAGGACCCCGGACAGGGCCCGGAGCGCCGCCCCGCCGTCCCCAAGGATTGACGACCACCCCATGAGGAGCAGGTAGTAGAGCGGGGGGTGGCCGTCGTGACGTAGCGCCTCCACCAAGCCTGCAGGCCCCTCGGCGGCAATGGCCGCCGACTGGGCCTCATCCAACCAAAGGGGGGTCATGGGAAGGAACCGGAGCGCGACGCCCCCCACCACGGCGATCCCGACGACGGCCCCGAGCAGGATCCGGTCGGTACGGTCCCTCCCGGCCACGATCGCCGAGCGTAGTGGCGGTATTCCCGGCAACCGAACCGCCGCGGGGTCCACAACCACTCCGGCCGTATGATCCGGCGATGGACGGCAGTGAGGGGAGTGAAGGACTCCAACCGGTGATCATAGGAGCGGGTCCCGCAGGCCTGACCGCCGCCTACCAACTCGGCAAACAAGGAGTCGAATCCACGGTTCTCGAGTCCGACTCGGTGGTCGGTGGCATCAGCCGCACCGAGGTCCGGGAGGGCTGGCGGTTCGACATCGGAGGGCATCGCTTCTTCACCAAGGTCCCGGCCGTGTCCGCCCTCTGGCACGAAATCCTCGACGAAGAAGACTTTCTGGTCCGACCCCGTATGAGCAGGATCTTCTACCGCGGACGGTTCTACGACTACCCGCTCCGGGCCGGCAACGCCCTAAGGAACTTGGGACTACTGGAGTCGACGCTCTGCGTCCTCTCCTATCTCTGGGTACGGATCCGACCCCCAAGTGATCGCTCCACCTTCGAGGGCTGGACGGCCAGCCGGTTCGGTTGGCGGCTCTACCGGACGTTCTTCAAGACCTACACAGAGAAGGTCTGGGGGGTGCCCGCTGACCAGATCCAAGCCGACTGGGCCGCTCAGCGCATCAAGAACCTCTCACTGTTCCGAGCGGTCCTTAACTCCCTACTGCCCCGTAGAAACCAGAAGGAGATCACCAGCCTGATCGAGGAGTTCGAGTACCCCCGGCTCGGCCCGGGAATGATGTGGGAG
The DNA here is from genome assembly GCA_022449565.1 of Acidimicrobiales bacterium. Classification (GTDB taxonomy): domain Bacteria; phylum Actinomycetota; class Acidimicrobiia; order Acidimicrobiales; family MedAcidi-G1; genus JAKUSA01. Next base: position 7,890 of record JAKUSA010000028.1, read on the forward strand.
CGCTGCCACGAACTGGTCATAGACCAGGGCAGCCGGGTGATATTCGAGCACCCGGTCCAGCGAATCCGCCACGAGGCAGGTCGAGTGGTCGCCGTCGAGGCTGAGGGGCCAGACGGGCCGGTCGCACATCCGGCGTCGCACGTCATCTCCTCAATGCCCCTCCCCCACCTTGTGCTGGCCATGGACCCCCCGGTGCCCGACCGGGTGCGGGACGCCGCGGGAGGCCTGTGCTTCCGGGACCACCTGACCATCGCCCTGGTTGTCCCGGAAGAGGATGGCTTCCCTGACAACTGGATCTACATCCACTCCCCTGACGTCCGGGTTGGACGGGTCCAGAATTTTGGACGCTGGTCACCTCACCTAGTCAAAGACGGTCGCACCTGCCTGGGGTTGGAGTACTTCGTCACCATCGGCGACGACCTTTGGACTGCCGACGACGACGACTTGATACGGATGGCCAAAAACGAAATGGGCCTACTGGGTCTCCTCGAACCTGACCGAGTCCAATCCGCCTACGTGGTGCGAATGCCCCGGGCCTACCCCATGTACGACGCCGGCTACCAGAACAACGTGGCTGTTCTACGGGACTGGTTGGCGACCAGCGCGGCGAACGTCTACCCGGTGGGGCGTAACGGAATGCACCGGTACAACAACCAGGACCACTCGATGCTGACCGCCATGCTCGCCGTCGAGAACATCCTCGGGGCCGACCACGAGATCTGGGACGTCAACGTGGAACAGGACTACCACGAGGAGATCCGCCGTGACCCGGTTGCCCCCTCCGGGTGAACCCGCCGGCCAACCATCGATGGACCCAGCCGATTCTCCCATTGGCGAGCAGGGTGGCCGCTTCTCCCGATGGAGTTTCGCGAAACGGCTGTCGGTCATCAGCGGTCTCGCCCTGGCCCTCAGGCTGGCCTATGTCCTGTTCGTCGAACGGGGCGATCCCCTGAGCGGTGACGCCCTCTACTACCACGAGGCGGCCCGCCTCCTCGCCGACGGCTTCGGGTTCATCGAGCCCTACCGATACCTGCACGGCGGCGCCCAAGAGCTCCTGTTCGTCGGCGACCCGTCACAGGTCGTCGAGACGGCGAATTCGGCGTTACCCATAGGGCACGTGGAGCCCACGGCCGGCCATCCGCCTCTATGGGTGCTGGTCCTCGGGGCGGCCACCCTGGTCGGGTTCGACACGGTCCTCGGCCACCAACTGATCGGAGCCCTCGTCGGCACCGTCGCCGTAGCCGCTGTCGGTTGGGCCGGCCGCCAAATGGGAGGTGAACGGGTAGGCCTGATAGCGGCCGCCTTAGCCGCTGGCTACGCCTTCCTTTGGCTTAACGACGGTCTCGTCATGTCCGAAAGCCTGGTCGTCCTCCTGGTCGCCGTCGCCGTAGGCGCCGCGCTGCGGTTCCACCGTCGACCCGACTGGGCCGGGGTGGTGACTCTCGGACTACTCGGGGGACTGGCCGGCCTGACCCGCGCTGAACTCCTGCTTTTCCTGCCACTGGCCGCTCTCCCAGTTCTACGTAGGTCGGATCTGGAGTTCCGGGAGCGGGCCCGCCGCTACGTCGCCGTGGGGGTGGTCGCCGCGGCAGTGCTCTCACCGTGGGTGATCAGGAACCTGACCCGGTTCGACGAGCCGGTCCTGGTATCCAACGGTTCGGGGATCCTGGTCGCCCAAACCAACTGTGACGCCACCTACTACGGGGACAAACAGGGCTACTGGGAGTACCTATGCGGCCTTCCACAGCCGGTAGGCGCCCACGGTGAACCATTGGACGAGTCGAGGCGCGACGCCGAGTACCGCAACCGGGGTCTCGACTACGCCAGCCAACACTGGCCACGCCTGGTCATCCACGCCATCCCTAAGCGGGTCGGCCGCCTGTGGGGCGTCTATGCGCCAATCCAGCAGTTAAGGGCCGACAAACTCGTGGAGGGCCGAACCTTCAAACTCTCAGTGCTGGGCCTGGTGCAGTACTGGTTCCTGCTCCCGCTAGCCGGGATGGGAGTCCTCACGCTACGGCGCTCCGGGCGACCACTGATGCCCCTTCTGGCCTGGCCCCTGGTGGTCACCGTGGTCGCTGCCCTGACCATGGGCGCCACCCGCTACCGGGTACCGGCCGAGGTCGCATTGGTTCTTCTCGCCGCGGTGACTCTCGACGCGCTGGCCGCGCACTACCTGGGACGCTGGCGGCACCGAACCAACGAAGGGACGGCCCGTACACTGCTCCGATGACCCGCCCGGTGACGGTGACCCTCGACGTGGAGGACCTCAGGGCCTCCGCGGAACCCGAGGATCGTACGGTCCGTATGACCGAACAGGTACTGGACCTCTTCGGACGCTTCGAGGTCCGAGCCTCGGTCTTCGTGGTCGGCGACGTGGCCGAACGGCATCCGAGTCTGATTCGTCGGATCGCCCAGGAGGGCCACGAGTTGGGACTCCACGCCCACGCCCACATCCCGATAGCCAGCGTCCCCCCCAAGCAGTTCCACAACGCAACCGCGGGTGCCCGAGCCCAACTACAGGACCTCTCTGGCCAGGAGGTCCCCGGCTACCGAGCCCCCATGATGTCGCTCGTCCCACTGAGCGCCTGGACTATCCCGATCCTGGCCGAGTTGGGCTTCCGATACTCATCGAGCGTTCTGCCAGCCCCTAGCCCCCTATACGGCTGGCCCGGTCTACCCCGACGTCCCTTCCGCTGGTCCGACGGGTTGATTGAATTCCCATGCCCCCTGGTGCGCTTCCCGGGCGTCGACCTGCCCTACCTCGGAGGTACCTACATCCGGCTGCTCCCCGACATAGTGCGACGCATCGGGCTCCGGCGGGCCACCCCTTCCGAGGTCCTCTGGACCTACTGTCACCCATGGGAGTTCGATACCCACGAGCCGTACCACACGCTCCCCCACATCGGGCGGCTGGCCAGCCGGATCGCCTGGCTGGGAAGGTCCCGGATGGCCGATCGGATGGGCCGGGTGCTCACAAACCCGATCGGAGCCCCCCTTGGGAGGATCGCATCGGACCTGGCCTCCACTGACCTTCCGGTGGTCGACCCTGGCGCCCCTCCGAACCTGGGCCCTATGGCCCGTTGGGCCGACGGCCGCCTCCGTGAGCGCTGAGAACCCCCCACGGTCCCCCAGGGGATGGCTGGCCCGAACCAGCTTCGGGACGCGCCTGACTCTGATTGTGGCGCTTGGGCTGGTTGTGCGGCTACTCCACCTGCTCCTGGTCGCCGCCGACAACCCGCTGAGCGGCGATGCCGCCTCCTACCACCTTGGAGCCAACCTGTTCGCCGACGGACTCGGCTTCACCGAGCCGTTCCGGTACCTTTACGGAGCCGTCGACGAGGTTCTGATAGATGGCCGGGCGGTGGAGGTGGTTACTCCGATCGGCCATCTGGAGCCAACGGCCGGCCACCCGCCGGGGTGGACCCTTCTTCTGGGCATCGGAGCATTCCTGGGCCTAACCGGGGTGTTCGAGGCGCAGCTACTCGCCACGGTCCTCGGCCTACCGGCCATCGCGCTGGTAGGCCTAGCCGGACGGCGACTGGGTTCCGAGCGCCTCGGTCTGATCTCCGCGGGACTCGCCGCCACCTACGCCTTCGTGTGGGTAAACGACGGCCTGTTGATGGCCGAGACGGTGGCCATCGGTGCCGCGGCGGGCACGGTCCTGGTCGGCCTCCAGTTCGCTACTTCGCCTGACCGCCGCAACGCGGCACTCTTGGGTCTGGTTGGTGGCCTGGCCGCTCTATGCCGGGCCGAGTTGGTCCTCTACCTGCCGCTGGTGGCCGCCATAGTCCTGGTCAACAAGCCGCTGCAGTGGCGAGAGCGTCTCCTCCGCTACTTCGTTGTCGGCCTGGCCGCACTTGTCGTAGTGAGCCCCTGGATCGTCCGGAACCTCCTGGTCTTCGAGGAGCCCGTACTGCTCTCCAACGGTGCAGGGACGGTGCTCGTGCAGGCCAATTGTGATCCCACCTATTACGGCCCGGAACTCGGGTACTGGCAGATCTCATGCGGGCAGCCGGCTCCGTACGGCCCGGGGGGCGAGCTGTTGGACGAGTCACAGCGGGATCGCGTCGTCCGGGACCGTGCATTCGACTACATCCGCGCCCACCAAGGCCGACTGGTCGACACCGTCGTCCCGGCCCGGGCGGGCCGCCTGTGGGCCGTCTACCAACCGGTCGGTCAGTTGCGACTGGACACCCTGGTGGATCGCCGGTCTTTCGCCGTATCAGTCCTCGGCCTGGTCCAGTACTACCTGCTCGTTCCGTTCGCCGCAGCCGGCGTGGTACTGCTCTGGAGGCGACGCGGGGCCCTCCTGGTCGTGACGGCCTGGATACCAGTCGTAACCCTCACCGCGGTCACCGCGTTCGGCAACACCCGATATCGGACCGCGGCCGAGGTTTCGTTGATACTCCTCGCCGCGGTGGCTATCGACGCCACCATCGGCCGCTGGTCATCGGCTCGGACCGCTCAGTCGACGGACCCGCCGGATGAGCAACCCCCCGGTGGATCGTCGTAGCGTTCATCGCCGGTCCAGCCGGCTCTCCACCAGCCGGCGGCCCGCCGGGGAAGCGGATGACGAGAACCCACTGCGGCGTAGACGAGATCACCGATCAGGGCCGCCCCGGCCGGGCAGAGGTGCCCGTCGTCGTGTCCCTCCCGCACTTTGCGCACCTGGGCCGGGCGGTTGTCCAGACCCGGGAGGACTCGCCGGAACCGCCCATCGGGTCCGCCAAGTAGAGCGTCGGTGGACCGATAGTCGATATCGGGGCGCTCGGCTGCCGCCTCCTCGAACAACTCGTTGATGACCACCCGCGCCTCCTCAAGGCCCTCGTCGGGTGGTGTCGGTGGCATTCCCAGCCAGACCACGAACACCCCTTCAGCGACCAGGACGTCCAGTACCTGATCGACACGACGTCGGTACACGGCGGGCTCAGCCAAGGCCTCGCCGAGGTCCCATCCTCCGAGCATGACCACTACGACCTCCGGGTTCCCGTCCATCGTCTCGGCGAGGTACCCGTCGAACTGGGGACGGAGCAGCCCCACCCCCCCATAGGACCGGTTCACCACGACCGCCCGACCGGTGCTCTCTAGTGCCGCTCGAATCCCTGGATCCGCGTCGAAGGCAACGCTGTCACCGATCGAGGTGACTCGGAGAGGGTGCTCGGCTGTCGGGGTGCGCCGAACATCCCGACCGTCGGAACCGGCGGTAGTGGTGGCCGGCCCGTCCGGATCGCTCGGCCAGCCCAAGTCCTGGACGTCTGAAATATCGCTGCCACAGGCCCCAGCGGTAAGCAGCAGGGCGAGCGCCGCTGCTGCCCGACGCTTGGCCACCACGGGGGCGAGGCTAACCGGGTCGGTCAACGGCCACGGTTAGGCTCGCCAAGGTATGGACCGACAGCGTCTGTATCTGACCCTGGGGATTCTTGCCCTGCTAGTCGGCGCCTGGGTGGCTGCCGCACCTTTTTCCCGCCCGCTGCCCGGCGGTGCTCCCTTCTCCTTTGAGGCCACCCCGGAGGTGAACTGCCGGTCGCCGCTGGTCGGTTCGTTCCGAGGGGACCGGCCGGTGGCCGATGTGTACGTTGCGCCCCGACCCCAGGTCGGCGACCGGACCATGGAGATCACCATTGACTGCGGTGGTCGAGCCCGGTTCCGCCTCTCCTTCGGGGCGGGCTTGGCACTGGCCGGCCTTGTCGTGCTGGTCGCCTCGCGGGGTTCGTTCGGTTCTCTGTCGCGATGAGAGAAGACAACCTGGCTTCCACCGCGGCACTACTCAATGCGGTTTTCGCCCCGGATCCACCAGTCGGAGCCGAGGAGCTGGACTGGTACTACCGATCGAACCCGGAGGGCGAGGCAGCGGTCGGCCGGGTTGAGGAAGGTGGCCGCCAGGTTGGCAACTATTCCCTCGTCCCGCTCCGGTTCGATCATGCCGACGGCACCCTCCTACGCCTCGGCCTAGGGGTGGACCTCGCGGTACACCCAGAGGCACGAGGTACCGGGACGTTCCGGGCCACCGTGGAGGAGAGTTACCGGCAGGGCATGGCCAGTGGCCTGGATGGCATCCTCGGCGTTGCCAACGCCCAGTCCTCACCGCGCATGGTCAAGGCCATGGGTTGGCGGCTGCTGCCCCCTCTACCCCTCCGAATCCTGCTCCCACGACCGCCCGGGGCCCGGGTGGAACACCTCCAGGTTGACTCGGACCTTCTGGACAGCGGCCGCATCTACGATCTGTTCCCACAGCGGAGCCGTGGTGGTTCAGCGGGCTTCACCGCCACCTGGTCGGCCGAGCTTCTGGTTTGGCGCCTCGCCCGGCCTCGTGGCGACTATGTGCTGCACGTCCTTGAGGACCTACTGGTTGTCAGTACCCGTACCTCGTTCGCCGGACTGCCAGTGGCTGTGGCACTGAAGACGCTCCCCAGGCACCCCATCCCCGAACCCTTGGATTGTGGTCGGGTAGCCGGAGCGATCGCCGCTTACCACCACACCCCGCTGGTGGTGCACTGGGGGGTCAACCCGGACGTGGCGTACCAGGGACCCGTCGTCCCCCGGCGACTCCAGCCACGGCCCCTCGACCTGGTACTCCACCCGTTCACCGTCGACGGCAGTCGCCACTTTGACCCCGCTACCTTCACCATGGCCGGATTCGAATTCCTGGACTTCGACGCCTACTAGCTACTGGGTGGTCCCGAGGGCCCTCCGGTACCGTGAGACAGTGCGCACCGCGGTGATAATCCCGGCCTTCAACGAGGCCCAGGCCCTACCAGCTGTGCTGTCCTCTCTCAGTGACCAGGTCCCCGACCATGACGTGGTGGTCATTGACGACGGGTCGACGGACGCTACGGCCCGCGTGGCCCGAGATGGCGGCGCCACCTGTCTTTCCCTGCCGTTCAACCTGGGAATCGGTGGTGCTCTGCGCCTCGGCTTCCGGCACGTCGTCGACCAGGGCTACGACAGGGCTTACCAGTTCGACGCCGACGGTCAGCACGAACCCTCGCAGATCCCCGTTCTTCTGGCCGCGCTCGACGGCGCCGACATGGTGGTGGGTAGCCGATTCGGTTCCCATACCGGCTACCGGGTCGGGTGGGGTCGGAACCTGGCTATGGGACTACTGCGCCGGTTGGTTGGGCACCTGAGCGGTCAGAAGTTCACCGATACATCATCCGGGTTTCGAGCTTTCGGGCGCCCGGTCCTTCAACTCTTCGCCAGCGAATACCCGGTCGAGTACATGGACTCCGTGGAAGCCCTCATCCTGGCCACCGGCCGAGGGTTTCGGGTAGTAGAGGTCCCGGTTTCCATGGGTGACCGACGCGCTGGGCGGCCGTCGAACCGTAACCTGCGGTTGGTGTACCACTTCGTGCGAGTCCTAATCGTGCTACTGGCCGGTTCGCACCGACGGCCGGCCCAGACGTCGTGAGCGGCGGTGCTCATGTACTAGTGGGCCTCCTGGCCTTGGGTGCACTGTTGGTTGTGGTGCGCCTTGTCCGCCTTCAGGTCCTCAAGGCCAAGTACTCGATTCTTTGGTTGACGGTAGGGGCGGCGCTGGCCGTCGCCGCTGCGGCACCCGGCGTCTTGGACTGGGCGGCCGAGCGCCTCGGCATCGGCTACCAGCCAACCCTGTTCCTTCTGCTGGCCATCGGCTTCCTGCTGCTTCTGGCTATGCACTTCTCCTACGAACTGTCGAGGATGGAGCGGCGGATCCGGACCCTCGCTGAGGAACTCGCATTGCTGCGGCGGGACGCCGAACGGAAAGGCTGACCCACTTTCGCCGGGAGGCTATCTGTCGGGGTTGAACTAGCCGTCCGGTATGAGCCAGCCGTCGGCCACCAGACGCTCCTCCAGTTGTCGAGCCAGCATGTCTGCGCCGACCTCATGGAAGTGGACCCCGTGTTCTTTCCGGAGTGCCAGAAGCGAACCGTCCGGCATGGTGAGGTGCCATCGGAAGCCACCGTCTTCGTCACCGAGTACCTCCATGCTGTCTAGCGTCGTCGCCCAGGGCTCCCAGGAGACCACCGCGGAGGTCCACACCTCGTTGAGGTCCTGGGTGAGGTAGTCGGCGTCAGCCATGACCGGTGTCGTCCACCAGTAGAGGAGAGCCCCTCCGGCCAGCCAGTGGGAGATCGCCTCATCGGCACGAGTCGCCAGTACCTCGCGCCAGCGCTGCGAACCGGGTTCCAGGTCCTCGCCCTCGATGGCGTACCCCTGGAACTCGTTAGCTCCGATCATGGCCACGACCACGTCCGGGCGGATGGTGGCCACCATATGGTCATAGTCGGGTAGTACATCCTCCTCCCAGTCCCAGAACGGGACGACGAACCCGAATCCAAGAGCTCCGCGACCCTCAACCGTCACGTCGGGCCGGGGGTCGAGGACCCGCTCAAGGCCGTACTGGAGGTCGAGCATGAGCGAGTCGCCGACTCCGAGGATCCGCAGTGGTTCCGCACCGGTTGCCCGGCGGATTGCGACCAGGCCCGGAAGGGCGGTGGTGGTAGCCGGCGGGATCGTCGTGGAGGTGGCCGCGGTGGCAGCAGGGGTCGTGGTCGACGGGACCGGCGTGGTGGCGGGAACCGTGCTTGCCGGGACACTGGTGGCGGAAGCGGTGGTCGACGAGCCCGCCTCCTCTAGAACCGAACCGACGACCAGAGTCGTCTGAGAAACCGGAGTGGTCGTCGGAGCACCTGTGGTCGTA
>JAKUSA010000029.1 GCA_022449565.1 Acidimicrobiales bacterium
TCGCTCCCCAGGAGGGGGTTGCAGGCTCGTTCCGGGTGGGGCATGAGCCCGACGACATTGCGCCCCTCGTTACAGATCGCCGCGGTGTCGTCTACCGATCCATTGGGGTTCTCCACATAGCGCAGCACTACCTGGTCCTCACCGACCAGCCGGATCAGTGTTTCGTCGTCGCAGGTGAAGTTCCCCTCGAAATGGTTGATCGGAACTGCCAGTTCCATTCCGGTGTCGGCTCGTCGAGTCAGGACGGAATCGGTGGTCTCGACCCGTAACCGCGCCGGTTGGCAGAGGAACTTGAGCCCCTGCTTCTTCTGCAACGCTCCGGGCAGGAGGCCGGCGTAGACGCGGTTACCGCCACACTGGCCGACCACGACTGTCCGGCCACGACCATCGGCGAGGTGGTCGACGGCACGGGACGAGTCGAGATACGCCGGTAGCGTCGGACCATGTCCCGGGACGCCCTGATCGCCCACCTGCGTGAGCACGCAATCCAGGAGGGCGACTTTGTCCTCAAGTCGGGTCGGCGCAGCACCTGGTTCTGCGATGCTAAGCAGACGGCCTGTCGCCCGGAGGGAATCCTGCTTATCGCCGAGGCAGCGCTGGAGGCCATTCCAGCCGACGCCACGGCCATCGGAGGCCTGACCGCCGGAGCTGACCCGGTGGCCTTCGGCATTGCCGCCTTGGCGGCCACCCGCGGCCGGGCTCTCCGCTCGTTCAGCATCCGCAAGGAAACGAAGGACCACGGCATCGAGGGGCGCCTAGCTGGAGCCCTGGAGCCCGGTGACCGGGTGGTGGTGTGCGAGGACACCGTCACTCGGGGCACGTCGCCTCTGGACGCGGCGCGGGTGGTTCGCGAGTTAGGCGCCGAACCGGTCATGATCCTGGCCGTTGTCGATCGGGGGGGGACGTGCAGGGCGGCTGCTGAGGCTCAGGGCATGGCCTTCGTCCCGCTGGTGACCGCGTCCGACCTGGGGTTCGACTACGAGGGCCCGTAGGCCGCCCAACCCCCTGCCCCTAGGCTTTTCGACATGCCGTATCTCCCGACAGCCGCCTACTCGGTGAACCTCCAGGTGGAGTTGTTAAACGTCCCCAACACGCTTGGCCGTTTGGCCACCGCCATCGGGGAGGCCGGAGCCAACATCGTCTCCATGGGTGGCTTCGACGTACGCGGTGAGGTACTGACCAACGAGATCGTCGTGAACTGCCGTGACGAGGAGCACGCCACAGCGGTACTGAACCGGGTGGAGGCACTCGAAGGGGTCATACTCCGAGGCTGGTTCGACCGCACTTTTGATCTGCACCGGGGAGGGAAGATTGAAGTGCTTTCCTTGGCCCCGGTGACCGACAACCACGATCTCTCGATGGCCTATACACCGGGCGTGGCCAGGATCTGCATGGCTATACACGCCGACCCGTCCCGGGCCCACGAACTCACAATCAAGAAGAACACCGTAGCTATCGTCACTGATGGGACCGCCGTGTTGGGCCTAGGCGATATCGGCCCGATTGCCGCCCTTCCCGTGATGGAGGGCAAGGCGTTGCTGTTCAAGGAGTTTGCCGGGGTCGACGCCTTTCCCGTGTGCCTCGATGTCGACGACCCGTCGGAGATCGTTGAGACGGTGATTCGCCTAGCCCCCGCTTTCGGGGGGATCAACCTGGAAGACATTGCTGCTCCGGCGGCCTTTGAGGTCGAGGAGGCACTACAGGAGGCCCTTGACATCCCGGTGTTCCACGACGACCAGCACGGCACGGCCGTAGTCACCCTGGCCGCCCTCTGGAACTCACTCCGGTTGACCGGCCGGGAGATCGGTGACCAGTCGGTGGTGATCTCTGGCGTGGGCGCGGCTGGTGTGGCCGTGGGGAAGATCCTCATCGATGCCGGGGTGGGGGAGATCGTCGGCGTCGACCGTACGGGCGCCCTCTACGAGGGGCGGGACAACCTGAACTCGGCCAAGGAGTGGTTCGCCATCAACACCAACTCGGATCGCAAGATGGGTTCCCTTTCGGACGTGCTGGCCGGGGCAGATGTTTTCATCGGATTGAGCGGTCCAGGGCTTCTTGACGCGGCTGACCTGCGGAACATGGCCCCGGAGCCGATCGTGTTCGCCATGGCTAACCCGGACCCGGAGATCCGCCCCGAGGAGGCCGACGGCCTGGCCGCGGTCATGGCCACCGGTCGCAGTGACTATCCGAACCAGATCAACAACGTGCTGGCCTTCCCGGGCATCTTCCGAGGTGCCCTGGACGCCGGGGCCACCCGGGTCACTGAGAACATGAAGTTGGCCGCGGCACGGGCAATCGCCGATTCGGTGGACGACGAGGACCTGAAGCCGGACTTCGTTGTGCCCTCGGTGTTTGATAAGACGGTTCCGCTCCAGGTCGCTGAGGCCGTCGCCGCGGCGGCCGTCGCCGACGGCGTCTGCCGCTCCTAAGCGGGCGAGCCCGCGGTTTGGACCGGTGTCGGTGACCCCTCCGGCGGTTACCTTCGATCTCTGGAACACCCTGCTGGTCAGCCCACCTGGCGGAATCAACGTTCGGCGGGCCTTCTGGGAGTCGGTCATCGATGATCGGGGTCTGGACATCCCGCCCGACCTACTCCAGTCGGTACTCGAAATGCTCCCAGCTCGCTTCGACGCGGAGTGGAGGGCCGGCCGCCAGTACCGGGCGGCCGAGGCGATGGACGACGCCTATGCGGCTTTTGGCGACCGGGTGGGGTCGGCCGACCGGCGGGCCCTGGCCGAGGCTTTTGACCGGGCGTCATCGGAACTGGTCGTGGACGTGGTTGATGGAGCGGCTGAGGTTCTGGCCGGGTTGGCCGGTCAGGGCGTGGCCCTGGGCCTGGTCAGCGATACCTCACTATCCGCCGGCCGCCACCTCCGCGGTTATCTGATGGCCTTCGGCCTTTATAACCACCTGGGGTCCTTGGCCTTCTCGGACGAGGTCGGGGTCTACAAACCCGAACCGGAGATCTTTCGCGCCGCCCTAGCGGGGCTCGGGGTTGACAATCCGGTGGGTGCGATCCACGTAGGTGACCTGAGGCGCACCGACGTGGCGGGTGCCCGGGCGCTAGGGATGACCACGGTCCGCTTCCGGGGCGTGGTCGACGACGAGGGTGGTCCGGAAGCCGATCACGTGATCGACCGTCTCGACGCGCTCCCTGCCTTGCTGGGCCTGGCCTGAGGGTCGGTCAGCCGAATACCACGGGCAACTTTCGGGGTCCGCGGATCTGGCCGCCGCACCACGTCACGGCGTCGGGGTCGGACAGGGTGAACTCAGGGATCCGCTCGAACCATGCCTTGAGGGCTACTTCCATCTCCATGCGGGCCAGGTTGGATCCTGCACAGCGGTGGATGCCCACCCCGAAGGCGATGTGTCGATTGCGCTGCCGGTCAAGGACGACCTCGCCGGCGTTTTCGAATATGTCGGGGTCGTGGTTGGCCCCGGGGAAGTTCATGAGGATCTTGTCGCCCTTCTTGAACGTCACGCCGCCGTATTCGATGTCCTCGGCGGCATTACGGGCCATGGTGACCGGGGCGTAGAAGCGCAGCATCTCTTCCATCGCTGTGTCCCAAAGTTCGGGCTCGGTGGCTAAGCGTCGACGGTCGTCGTCATGCCCGGCGAAGTGCCAGAGTGCTGAGCCAATGGAGCTCCACGTGGTGTCGATGCCCGCCACCAACTGCAGGTTGCACATGCCGATGACCACCTCGTCGGGGAGAAACTCGCCGTCGACCTCGGTTTGACACAGGGCGGTGATGAGGTCGTCCCTTGGGTTCACCCGTCGGTCGGCCACCTCGGCGGCGAAGAAGGCCCGGATGATCTTGCGATACTTGGCACGTAACTCCGGGTCCTGCAGGCCGAGCTCCAGCAGGCCGCGCACCCACTCGATGAAGTCGTCGACCATGCCCTCGTCCACCCCCAACTTGTGGGCGATGACCCGCGGGGGGATTTGTTGGGCGTAGTCCACAGCGGCGTCGCAGCCGCCGTCGCCGATGAATCCGTCGATGAGATCGTTGCATAGGCGCTGGGTGTACTCGGTCTGGGGGCCGATGGCTTTCGGCGTGAAGTGGGGGAGCAGCGCTCGACGGGTCCAACTCTGTTCGGGTGGGTCGGCGCTGATTGGGGCCGCCGCGTTGTAGCCGGTGGCGTCGCTGTCGACGAGGGCCTCTGGCATGTCGATGACGATCGGGGACTTGGACGAAAGGACAGGGACCATTTTGGCCATGGCCTGCAGGTCGTCGTATTTCGTGGGAAGCCATGAACCGCCGTAGCGCTCGGTATGAGCGATGGGGCAGGTGTCGCGAAGTTCGGCCCACGCCGAGAACGGGTCCCGGAGATAGTCGGGGTCGAACATGTCGTAGTCGGTGGCCAGATCGGTGACCGGGCAGCGCTCGGGGACGGCGTCGGTCACCGGATTGGTTGAGGTGTCGGCGGTGTCGGTCATCTCGTCAGTCCTCCTCGATGGTGATGGCGAACTCGGGGCAGTTGTCGACGATCAGGCGGGCCCGGTCCTCCAGGCCGTCGGGCACCGCGCCGGTTCCGAGCACGAAGGCGTAGCCCAGGTCGTCGACGTCGACCAGGTCGGGGGCCAGCGCGTAGCAGCGGCTGTGGCCCTCACACTTCTCCGCATCGATGGCGATCCTCATCCATTCTCCTCTCATGCCCGGCTCGGAAGATTCTTGTCCACCGCCCGCCGGTCCGCCAACAACGACCCCCAGGGTTCGTTTCTGGTTAGGCCACCACCGCGTCTAAGAACGCCGAGAATCGGGCGTCATCGATGCCGAGCCCGTCCCGGCGGAAGGTCTCCCAGGTACCGAACTTGTCGGTCACCGCGTCGAAAGAGGCCTGCAGGAACGACGGCCGGGTGTAGAGCATGGCCCGGATGCCCTCCAGGTGGCGTTCGTCGACCTGGTCCGGTTCCACGCCGGACCGTTGGGCGATGCGTTGGCGGGCCTGATCCGCTCGGCGGGCCATCCGATCGCCGAGAATCTCGTTGGTGAGCAGGTAGTCGGCCATAACCTCCTCCTGGCCCACTCCGAGGAGTCGGAGCAGGACACCAGCCACGAAACCGGTGCGGTCTTTGCCTCCCATGCAGTGGAACAGCAACGGCTGGCGGTCCGGGTCGGTGGCCGCCTCGAACACCGGCCGGTAGCCGTCCAGTCGGTTGGTGACGGTGTTCCGGAAGTAGCCCTCGAGCATCGTCGCGATGTCGACCTGCTCGGGTTGGTTGCCAAACAGCAGGTTGGCGGCCACCGCGAACCCGCTGTCCTCGGCGGTATCGACCCGCTCGGGTTGCTCGCCGAACAGCAGGTTGGCGGCCACCGCGAACTCGCTGTCCTCCGGCGAAACCGACATCCACAGGCGATCTACCCCGTCGAGATCCGGGGTGGGGAAGTCGGCCACCTCAGAGGGCCGCCGCAGGTCGATGATGGTCCTCAGGCCGAGCCCGCCCAGGATGGCAGCCTCGGCCCTGTCGAGTTCCGACAGATGGCCGCTGCGGAACAGCCGACCGGCCCGGACCCGCTGGCCGTCGATGGTGGCCAGTCCCCCGAGGTCGCGCAGGTTGGCCGAGGCGATGAGCACCCGGGGGTCGGCGACCACGACCGGCGACCCTACGCGGAGATCCACACCCCGGGTCGGGTCCGGGACGAGCGGATGTGGCTGCCGACCGGCCGCCTGGGCGATGATGTGAACAGCCCACCGGGAGGGACGCCATCATGGCCGAGGCCGTCATCGTTGAAGCACTACGGACGCCGATCGGGCGAGGCCGGGAGGGAACCGGCGACCTGAGCGGCTTCCACGCCACCCAGTTGCTGGGCACCCTCCAGAGGGGCATCGTCGATCAAGCCGCCCTGGAACCGGCCGAGGTGGAGCAGATCATCGGAGGATGCGTGACCCAGGCCGGCGAACAGGCCAGCAACGTGACCCGCCACGCCTGGCTGACCGCCGGCGACGACTACACCACGGCGGCCACCACAGTCGACACCCAGTGCGGATCCGGCCAGCAGGCCAACAACCTGATCCACGCCCTGATCACCTCGGGGACCATCGACGTGGGGCTGGCCTGCGGGGTCGAGTTGATGAGCCACGTGGGCCTCGGCTCCAACGTCCTCAACGGTCCCGGGTCCTCGAAGCCGGACGACTTCCCGTGGGACAGCCCCAACCAGTTCGAAGCCGCCGAGCGGATCGCCACCAACCGGGGTATCACCCGGGAGGAGGTCGATGCTTGGGGGCTGCGGTCCCAGCAGCGGGCGGCCCAGGCCCTTGGGGAGGGCCGATACGAGCGGGAAATCCTCCCGGTGGACGCACCGATCCTTGACGAGCACGGTGCCCGAACCGGCGAGACCCGACGTGTGGTAGCCGATCAGGGGATCCGGGAGTCCAACGCAGAGGGGCTGGCCCGTCTCGAGCCGGTGCTGGCCGACGGGATCCACACTGCAGGCAACTCGTCGCAGATCTCCGACGGTGCCGCAGGCCTCCTATGGATGACCGCCGAGCGGGCCGCCGCACACGGCCTGAGCCCCCGGGCCCGCATGGTGGCCAACGTGGTGGTGGGCACCGACCCCTACTACCTCCTGGACGGTCCGGTCGACGCCACGGCCCGACTCCTGACCAAGAGCGGAATGCAGCTGTCCGACATCGACCTCTTCGAATGCAACGAGGCGTTCGCTGCCGTGGTGCTCTCCTGGTTGGGCCAGTACCCCGAGATCGACCCGGAAAGGGTCAACGTGAACGGGGGGGCCATCGCCCTGGGCCACCCGGTGGGGGCCACCGGCTCACGCCTGCTGGTCACCGCCCTGCACGAACTAGAGCGGCGTGACGCCTCGACAGCCATGGTCACCATGTGCTGTGGCGGGGCGATTGGTACGGCAACGGTCATCGAGAGGATCTGACAGTGGGCGTCCTCGACGGTCGAGCGGCGGTCGTCACTGGTGCTGGTCGTGGTTTGGGTCGGGTCGAAGCCATCGAGTTGGCCCGCCACGGTGCCGCGGTGGTTGTCAACGACATCGGCACGACACGGGACGGCACAGGTCGTGACACCGCACCAGCCGAAGACACGGTGGCCGAGATCATCGGGACCGGCGGCCGCGCTGTGGCCCACTTCGGGGACGTAGCCGACTGGGAGCAGTCCGCCGACCTGGTTCGCACGGCCGTCGACGAGTTCGGGGCGCTCGACATCGTCGTGAACAACGCCGGGTTCATACGTGACTCGATGCTCCAGAAGATGGACGAGGAGGAGTTCGACGCCGTAGTCCGGGTACACCTCAAGGGCCACTTCTGCACTATCCGTCACGCCATGGCCCACTGGCGTGAACGCTGGAAGGCCGGCGGTGAGAAGCCCCTCGGCGGCCGGCTGATTAGCACCTCCTCCGAGGCGGCGCTGATCGGCGCTCTGGGGAGCGGCAACTACAGCGCGGCGAAGGCCGGCATCACCGCCCTTACCCTCTCGGCAGCCCGGGAGGTGCTCCGCTTCGGTTGCACGGCCAACGTGCTGGTGCCCCGGGCACGCACCCGCATGAATATGGGTGGGCCGTCCGCGGCACTGTTCGAGAAGCCTGACCAGGGTTTCGACACGTACGCGCCGGAACACGTGGCGCCCCTGGTGGCCTGGCTGGCCTCCCCGCGGGCCGACCGGGTTTCGGGCCAGGTGCTCCAGGTCTGGGGCGGCGAGGTCGTGGTCTACGAACGGCCCCGTCGAAACTTCGAGGCCACCCACGATGGTCCTTGGACTCTTGAGGCCCTTGACGCTCACCTGGAGCCGTTCTTTGCCGACCGGGAACCGGTCGTTGACGGCTTCGGCCTTTAGCCGTCGTCCCGGCCCTCAGGAGGCCCTGGTGGCGATCGTCGAACCGAGCCGGGCTAGGTGGGCCCCGGCGCCGCCCAGACTGTCGGCTAGGTGGACGACCCAGAGGAAGTAGCGGTGCACCGGGTGGCTGATGTCGGCCCCGGTCCCACCGTGTAAGTGCTGGGTAGTGACCACCACCCGCTGGCCGGCCTCGGAGGCCCACCATTTGGCCGTGGGCACGGCCTGTGAGACGTCGAGGCCATTGTCGAGGCTCCACGCGGCCTGTTGAAGGGTGACCCGGATGCCTTCGGTGTCGATCGCCGCATCTGCGGCTTGGAGGGCAACACCCTGGTTGGTGGACAACGGCCGGCCGAACTGCTCCCGTTCAGACACGTGAGCGGCCGTCATGGCCAGTGCCTCTTCACAGCACCCCAGCACCACGGCGCACGCCCCGATCTGGGCCCGGTCCAGAACCGACCGGGTGATCTCGTCGCCGTCACCGTCGAGGAGGTCCTCGGGACCGATTGCAACGTTGTCGAACCTCAGGGTGCCGTGGATCTCCCGGCTGGTTGTCTCGGCGAGACTGACGGTCAGGCCGTCGGCGTCGATCGGGACGACCGCCACACGGCGGCTGCCGTCGGTATCGACGGGCACGACGACGGCATCGGCTACCCCAGCGGCGGCTACGGCCACCTTCTCACCGCTGACCCGCCAACCCACCCCGTCGGCCAACCCGGTCAGGGGCCGTGATTCGTCCGTTCCGGCCGGGTCGGTCCACGCTCCGGTCAGGATTCGGTGACCTTGAGCGACGCCCTCCAACCATCGGGCGCGCAGCGCGTCTGAGCCGTAGGCGGCGATAGCCCACGCGCCGAGTGTCGTAGCGGCCAGCAGCGGGACGGGAGCTACCCGGCGGCCTTGCTGTTGGAGGACCAGGCACGTCTCGACCAGGCCGAGGTCAAGGCCCCCGTCCCGTTCGGGGAGCGCCATGCCGACTAGGCCCGCTTCGGCCAGGGCCCCCCAGAGGTTCCGGTCGAACCGGTCGTCGGTGGCCTCCACCTCGGCCACCCGGTCGGCCGTCGCCAGGTCGCCGAAGATCCGTTCGGCTAGATCGGCCAGCGCCTGCTGGTTCTCGGTCAGGTCGAAGTCCACCGTCGCCCCCGCCGCCCTCAGGCCTGCCGGCTCGTGCGCGTCATGCCGAGCCCCATCCAGGCCACCAGTTCCCGCATCACCTCATTGACTCCGCCACCGAACGTGTTGATCTGAGCCGCACGGCCAGCCCTTTCCAACTCACCGCGTAACACCGCTCCGGCCTGGCCGCCCCTCACCCGACCCTCTGGTCCGACGATGCCGAGTAGGCGTTCATAGATCCTCACCGCGGCCTCGGTGCCGTAGACCTTTACCGCCGCCGACCGGTCGGCGGTAAGGCGACCCCGCTCCACATCGATGGTCATCCGCCAGTTGAGGAGTCGGAGGGCTTCCAGTTCGGCGTGGCAGCGGGCTAGGTCCAACTGCACCCACGGCCGGTCGATGACCCGCCCACCCTCGGGCGCCGCGGTATCGGCCGCCCAGGCCACCGTGTCGTCGTAGAGCCGGAAGGCCAGGGCACTGGTGGCGGCCAGGCCGACCCGTTCATGGTTGAGCTGGGTGGTGATCATCGACCAGCCACCGTTGACCTCACCCACCAGGTTGGTGTCCGGCACCCGAACATCGTCGTAGTAGGTGCTCGTTGTTGGCCCTCCACCCACCGTGACGATGGGCGTCCACGAGAAGCCCGTGAGGTCGGTAGGCACGATCAGCAGCGAGATGCCCTTGTGCTTACGTGCCTCGGGATCGGTCCGACAGGCCAGCCAGATGTAGTCGGCCTCGTTGGCCCCACTGGTGTAGATCTTGGATCCGTTGACCACCCATTCGTCGCCGTCGCGGACGGCCTGGGTCCGCAACGAGGCCAGATCGGTGCCCGCCGCCGGTTCCGAGTAGCCGATGGCGAAAATCACCTCACCGGTGAGGATGCCCGGGAGGAAGCGCTGTTTCTGATTGTCGTTTCCAAACTCGATGAGGGTCGGTCCGACCGTGTTGAGGGTCACGAACGGCATGGGGCAGTGGGCCCGCTGTGCCTCGTCGAACAGGATGAACTGGTCGGTGGCCGGCCGGCCTCCCCCGCCGTACTCGGTTGGCCAGCCGAGGCCGAGCATCCTGTCCGATCCGAGTCGTCGGATGACCGATCGCCGGACCGCGGACGCCTCGTGGCCGCTTTGCAACGCGTCCCGGACCTCGTCGGTCATCAACTCGGCGAAGTAGGAGCGCAACTCGGCGCGCAGTGACCGCTGTTCAGGAGTTTCCTCGAGCCGCACGACCAGCAGTCTGGCCGGGGACGGCTCCTGACGAAAACGTCAACCTTTCCCAGTGGTCGGGCCCGGCGTCGATCCGGGGACCCCTCGCTTTTCAGGCGAGTGCTCTGCCAACTGAGCTACCCGACCGCGTCCCACCTGTTCCTAAGAGCCGGCGGGATTGGCGGTCCTGACGGGATTTGAACCCGCGACCTCCGGCTTGACAGGCCGGCGTGCACTCCAAACTGCACCACAGGACCGGGACGGACCGGCCGGCGTCCGTAGACGACGACCGGACCGAGACCGTTTTGTTGTCGATTAGTACCCCCAACGGGATTCGAACCCGTGTTACCGGCGTGAAAGGCCGGCGTCCTAGGCCGCTGGACGATGGGGGCTCAAACCTGGTGGGGGCCGAGTCACAATAGCAGGGGCGCTTCTGCTCGCGGTCGGCGAAACCGCCGCATCCTCAGAGGTCTGATCGGTCGACGGGCAGGAACTCGCCGGCCACCCCGACTGCCTCCTCGAGTAGGTAGCCAAGCCAGGCCAACAGTGCCCGGGACGGGGCATCGGCGTCCTCGGGGTCGAAGACGTCGTCCTCGCAGACGTCGAGGCGGGTGCCGACCAGCAGTCGGAGCCCGCTGAACATGTCCATCCAGGACTCCAACTCTCCGGTGTCGATCGACTGGTTACCAGTCGTGGCCAGTACCGAGTCGATGGCCGCCAGGCGGGCCGTCACCAGGTCATCGTGGACGAGGACCGTGTAGTCGTCGTTCCGGTCGGTGTCGTCTGGATAGGCGGTGGGGTAGAGGCGCCGGAGGTCGGGGTCGCGGTCGGCGGCCAGTACCGACCGGAACTGTTCGGCCAGGTCGGCCACCAGCTCCCGCTCGTCGTCACTGAGACAGATCTCGACCCTGTCGCCCCGCCGTTCGAAGCCCGCATTGCGGCGTTGGCGCAGGATCATGGGTTGTCTTGCTGCATGGTGGCCCAAAGGCCGTATCCGTGCAGCCGGAACACGTCCATCTCCGCCTTCTCACGGGCACCGGATGACACGACAGCCCGGCCTTTGTGGTGAACGTCGAGCATTAGGGAGTCGGCCCGTTCCCGGGAGTAGCCGAAGAGCTTCTGGAACACGAACGATACGTACGACATGAGGTTGATGGGGTCGTTCCACACCAGGACCGCCCAGGGGTGGTCAAGGTCCGCTCCCTCCTGGGACTCGGGGCGGTCCACCTCCGACGGGGCGGTCCCTGGAGTCACCGTCGCCTCCGGCCGGCGCCACCCACCCTGTGCTTGGACCGCTTGAATGGGTGGGCGAGAGCTCGCACCCGGCACAGGGTACGGGTCTGGTGGGAAAGCAACGACTGACGCTCCCTAGTATCCCCCCATGGACCTCGAAGGCCGCGTGGCCGTGGTCACCGGAGGGGCCAGCGGCATCGGGCGCGCGCTGGTGGAGCGGTTCCACGCCGAGGGGGCACGGGCGCTTGTCGTAGCCGACCGTGACGCCGACGGGGCCGCCGAGGTGGCCGAGCGGGTTGGCGGGACCGCACGGGCCTGCGACGTGGCCGACGAGGCATCGGTAGCTGACCTGATCGCCGCGACGGTGGCCGATTACGGGTCGATCGACCTCATGGTCTCCAACGCCGGCTACGTGACCATCGGCGCCCTGGAGGCCCCGGACGACGAGTTGCGACGCATGTTCGACGTACACGTCATGGCCCACCTGTGGGCGGCTCGCTACGCCATCCCCCACATGGTCGACGCCGGGGGTGGCTACTTGCTCAATACGGCGTCGGCAGCCGGGCTGCTCACCCAATTGGGCTCGCTGCACTATTCGATCACCAAGCACGCCGCGGTGAGCCTGGCCGAGTTCGTCGCTATCACCTATGGGGACCGCGGGATAAAGGTGTCGGTTCTGTGCCCGCAGGCGGTTTCCACCAACATCGTGGCTAACAGCCCGACCAGCGGGATGATGCTCGATTCGGCGCTGAGTCCCGCTGCAGTGGACGGGGTGCTGACCCCCGAAGAATTAACGGGCACGGTCATCGACGGGCTTCGGG
The DNA here is from genome assembly GCA_022449565.1 of Acidimicrobiales bacterium. Classification (GTDB taxonomy): domain Bacteria; phylum Actinomycetota; class Acidimicrobiia; order Acidimicrobiales; family MedAcidi-G1; genus JAKUSA01. Next base: position 12,165 of record JAKUSA010000029.1, read on the forward strand.
AGGAGCGGTTCCACATTCTCCCCCACCCTGAGGTGGCCGAGTACGCCAGACGCAAGGGCGACGACGTCGACCGATGGCTAGCCGGCATGGGTCGATTCCAGCAGCGGTTGTTTGGCGACGGTGAGACCCCCGCCGACTGGCTCACCTCCTAAACCGGTGGACGTCCGCAGCGGGTCGGCCACCCCTTAGCCTGACGCTCGTGCCGGTTGCTCCCAAGATCTCGGTCCGTGCCGGCCTGGCCGGCTACATAGCGCTCACTAAGCCGCGGATCATCGAGCTTCTGCTGGTCACCACAGTCCCGACCATGTTCGTGGCCGAACGGGGGGTTCCGTCGGTGTGGCTGATGGTGGCCACCGTGGTGGGCGGCACCCTGGCCGCCGGGGGCGCCAACGCCATCAACATGGTCATCGATCTGGACATCGACCGGGTGATGGAACGGACCAGGGACCGACCCCTGGTCACCGGTGCGGTCGGCTCGACGGGGGCCGTGGTCTTCGCCGTGTCGCTCGAGGTGGTGGCGTTTGCCTGGTTGGTCGCCACCGTCAACCTGCTCAGCGCTGTACTCGCCGTGTCGGCCACCATCTTCTATGTCTTCGTGTACTCCATGTGGCTGAAGAGGACCTCCACCACCAACATCGTGGTCGGCGGCGCAGCCGGGGCGGTGCCGGTGCTCGTCGGATGGTCGGCGGTCACCGGTTCTCTGGACTGGCCGCCGGTCGTCCTGTTCCTGGTGGTCTTCTACTGGACACCGCCCCACTTTTGGGCGCTAGCTATCCGCTACAGGGATGACTATGCCGCGGCCGGAGTGCCGATGCTTCCCGTGGTGGCCGGACCCCGGGCCACCGCTCACCGCATCGTCGGCTACACGGTGATCCTGGTCGTGGTAACCGTCGTCTTCTCTCCGGTCGCCGAAATGGGGGTCGTTTACCTACTGGCCGCCCTGGTGCTGGGCGCTGTCTTCATCGCCCTAGCCCTGGCTGTGCGGGCCGATCCGGGCGAGAGGAGGGCCATGCGGCTGTTCCACTACTCCATCACCTACGTCACCCTCCTGTTCGGCGCGATGGTGGTCGACGTACTGGTCTGAGGGCCATTCAGACCCTGTCGGCGCGGCCCGCCGAGAGCTCCCGACTCGGTCGGCGGAACGAACTGCCAAGCGGTTCTCGGGAACGCGATCCGACTAGCGTGGCTTGGTCGGTTCGGCGTCCGGTTTCCCGGCGATTGGCCTAACATTCCCCGGGTCCGAGGCCGACCGGACCGAATGCTGTCCCGTCCCCCAAGACCAGAAACCTTCGATGACGATCACCGAGACAGCCCCGGATACCGAGCCTGAAGCCAGCCAACCCGCCCCTTCCCCGCTGGAGAGCCTGGCTACCGGTACCGATCACCGGTTCCTAGGTCGGGCCTGGGCTGCGGCCGGTGGGCTATTTCTTCTCCTTTGCCTGGTCGTCGGGGTGTTGGTGGGCATCGAACGCATCGGACTCGACGACGCCGAGGTGTTCGGAAGCGGAGACGAGGTCTTCCAGTTCTGGTCGCTGTACCGGGTAGGACTGGTGTTGCTGGCAGTGGTCCCCCTGCTGCTCGGCCTGGCCACCGCGGTCACACCCCTCCAGGTTGGGGCGTCATCGATCGTGTTCCCCCGGGCCGCGGCACTGGCCTTCTGGACGTGGCTGGTTGGCGCGGTGGTAACCGTCGTCGGCTTTCTGGCCGACGGCGGATTGGGCACTCCGGACGCCGGTAGCCAGCGTCAGGCGGTCGCCCTCACCCTCGTCGGTCTGCTGCTGGTCATCGCGGGCATCTCGCTGGCCACGGTGTGTGTGGTTACCACCGTGGTGGCTGCCCGCACTTCCGGCATGACTCTCCGGCGGATCCCCTACTTCTCGTGGTCGATGCTGGTCGCGGGCACCCTGTGGTTGACCACCCTGCCCGTCCTGGCCGCCAACGCCGTGTTGGCCTACGTCGACCTCCGCGGCCGTCCCGCGGTGCACTTCGGCGCGGAGGACCACATCTGGGATCAGTTGTCCTGGGCGTTCACCCACCCGCAGGTATACGCCCTGGCCCTGCCACTGATCGGTATTGCCTTCGACGTTGTGGGGGTGGCCGCTGGGGTGCGGCAACGGAACCACGACGTGGTGCTGGTGGCCATCGGGCTGTTCGGGGCCGTCGGATTCGGGGCCTACGCCCAGTCTTTCTTCGATACGCCGGGCACTCCGGTCATGGAGGAGGCCCTCTACGTGGTCGACGCCTTCGTTGCCGTACCGCTGGTGCTAGTGCTCTTGGGTGGTCTAGCCGACAGTCTTCGACGTGGTGCCGCCAACCTCGGTGGCCGGCCGCCGGCCCCGATGGTCCTCGCCGTGTTCTCGGTGCTCCTGCTGCTGGCCGGCACGCTGATCGGGGCGGTGCGGTCCGTGGCATCGTTAGACCTTCTGGAGCGGTCGACCACCGGGGCCCAGATGACCTTCACCATCGGTGCCGCATTGGTCGGCGTGATCGCCGGGATGCTGTGGTGGGGTGATCGGATCGTGGGCCGGAGCGCCCCCCAGGGCCTCGGCCTGCTGGCCGGCCTGGCTGTCACGGTGGGCGTGGTGCTTAGCGGTCTGCCCGACACCATCAGCGGCTTCCTCGGGATGAACGACTTCCCCGGTGCCGATGAGGTCACCGCCGGTTCACCCGGCTCCGGGGTCGGGGTGCTCAACGCCGTTGCCGCGGTCGGGGCGCTGGCCCTCCTGGCCGGGGCGCTGGCCGGGGCGCTGGTGGCATGGCGTCGCCTGGGGGGTCCCGAGGCACCAGCCGACCCGTGGGGTGGACACACCTTGGAGTGGGCCACCTCCCCGGTGGTTGTGTCCTCCGAGCGACCCCTGCTCGACGCCACCGTGCCGACCGAGGAGGAGGTCGACTGATGGCCGACCCCGTGGTTCCGGCACCGCCGGTGCGACCCAGCACCCTCATGGTGGGCACCACGCTGGCCACCGGAGCGGTGGTGATGTTCTTCGCCGGGCTATTCGCTGTCTACTTCTCGATGCGGGCCGACACGATGGCCTGGGGAAGCGAGTGGTTCCCGGAGGGCGCAATCCAGCTTTCCCCCGGTGGCATGAACATGGCCACCCTGGTCGTCGCGACGGTCACCATGGCCTGGGCGGTCCACTCGGTCGCCGGTAACGACCGGATCCACGCCTATTTGGCCCTGGCCCTGACCGCGGTGATGGGAATCGCCATGATCAACCAGACCGTCTTCTACTTCAACGACATCGGACTGCCCATCGATTACTCCACCTCCACGACCCTGTTGTTCACCATCGTCGGCGCTCACCTGGTCATGGTGGGTATCGGCGTCCTCTGGGTGGGGCTTCTGCTCCTCCGGGCCCTCGGTGGCCAGGACACCCGTCGGCACCGTGACCTCGTTTCGGCGGCGGCCCTCTATTGGTATGCCACGGTGGCCGTCTACGCGGTCATGTGGGTCGGCATCTACATCGGGAAGTAGCGGGAGAGGTCCTCGATGCTCACCACCGGCTTCAAGTTCTGGATCGGTCTGTGCACCGTGATGATGGCCGCCGCGGTATTTGCTGGCTACACCACCGGCGGTACCGAGACAGGGCCGGTCTCGCTGGGGTGGAAGGGCGGTGTCGGCAACCACGTGGCCTATGTCCTTCTGGTATTCGGTGCTTCGGTGATGGCCCTCCTGGGCCTCACCGCCCAGGTCTTCCGGGACGGCGACGCCGAGGCGACGGCTGAGGTGCTCGGCCTGGAAGTGGCACCGGAGGCCCAGGTGGCCGTCGGACGGTCCTGGTGGCCGGTCTTCGCCGCCGTCGGTCTGGGAGTGGTTGCCGTCGGCCTGGTGGTCCACACCGCGGTGTTCGTGGTCGGCCTGTGCATCCTGGCCGCCGTGGGCCTCGAGTGGACGATGACCAACTGGTCGGAGCGGGCCACCGGCGACCCGGCGGTCAACCGGGAACTGCGGGAGCGCCTCATGCGACCGATCGAGATCCCGGTCCTCGGGGCGGTCGGCATCGGTGTCCGGGTCCTGACCGTTTCCCGGGTACTGCTCGCCTCCTCGGTCGGAGGAGCCGTCTGGGTGGCCACAGTGATCGGCATCGTGGTGTTCGGCGGGGCCATGTACATCAGCCGTCGACCTACATTGCCCCGTGGTCTGATCCAGAGTGCGCTCCTCCTCGGCGCCGTAGCCGTCCTGACCGCCGGGATCGTGGCCGCCGTGGTCGGCGAACGCGACTTCCACCACAAGGGAAAGAGCCTCGGCGACGAGACTCACCAGGAGGCGGGACATTGATCGGAAGTCCGAACCGAGTGGCTCGAACGGTTCGAGCGGGCCTGCTCTTAATGTTGGCCGCT
>JAKUSA010000003.1 GCA_022449565.1 Acidimicrobiales bacterium
CGATCATGTCTCAGATACTCGAAGCCGACCGCGGAGCCGACGCCTGACCCGTGCTGTTCGCCGAGCATCTCTGTCTGATCCGCGGCGGCGGCGACTTGGGCACCGGGGTGGCGCTGTGCTTGTCGAGAGCCGGCTTCCCGGTGGCGGTGTGCGAGTTGGCCGACCCACTGACCGTGCGGCGCGCCGTCGCCCTGTCCAGCGCCGTGACCCGAGGGGAGGTAACCGTCGAGGGCCTGACGGCACGGCTCGTGGACGATGCGGGTGAGGTGTGGGGTCTGGCCGCCGGCGGCGTGGTCCCGGTGCTGGTCGACTACGGCCTCCCCCGGGTGCCGCGGTCGGTGGTGGTCGACGCCCGGATGGCCAAACGGCCGCTCGACACTAGGCCCGACGACGCCCCGCTGGTCGTGGCTCTCGGGCCTGGGTTTATGGCGGGAAAGGACTGCCACGCCGTGGTGGAGACCCTCCGGGGGTCCCACATGGGCCGAGTGTTGTGGGAGGGGTCGACCGAGCCGGACACCGGCACGCCCGCCCCGGTCGGTGGCCGGACGGCCGACCGGGTGCTGCGGGCCCCGGTCGACGGCACCGTCGGATGGGATCGGCGGATCGGTGATCTGGTAAAGGCCGGCGAGGTACTCGGACGGGTCGGCAACCGGGAGGTGACCGCTCCCTTCGATGGCCTGGTCCGAGGTCTCATCCTGGACGGAATCAAGGTGGCTAGCGGAACCAAGGTGGGCGACGTCGACCCCCGGGGCAAAACGGCCTCGGCCCACGAGGTCTCCGACAAGGCTCTGGCCGTGGGCGGGGGCGTCCTCGAAGCGGTACTCACATGGCTGAACCGGACCGGTTGACACCCCTCACGTTGATCGGCGCCGCCCGGGACTTGGGCGTGGCCCCGGGGGAGGTGGTCTCTCTGGTGGGCGGAGGTGGAAAATCCAGCCTGCTCTTCGCTCTGGGTGACCTCCACGGTTCGGGCACCGTGCTCACCACCACGACCCGCATGGGGACCGACCAGGCGGGGGAAGCCCACCTGCTGGTCCGGCCGGAAACGGCGGACCTGGCCCGGGCCCTGGAGGGCCCGGAACCGGTCCTGGTCTGGGACCGGGTCGACGGGCCGAAAGCCATAGGAGTCGATCCGTCGGTACCGGCGAGCTGGCTCGCCCACGCTGACCGGGTGATTGTCGAGGCCGACGGGGCCCGGGGGCATCCGGCGAAGGCACCGGCCCCCCACGAACCGGTGATAGCCAACGACACGAGCACCGTTGTGGCGGTAATGGGTGCCGACGCCCTGGACCGGGTCATCGAGGACCAGTGCCATCGGCCCCTAAGAGTCGCCGCCCTGGTGGGCTGTTCCCCCTATGAGCGCCTGACCCCTGAGCGGGCCGCCCGACTGCTCCTGGACTCCGACGGGTCCCGGCGGGGTGTGGGTCGTGGTGTCCGCTTCACGGTGGCCATCACCAAGGTGTCGGAGAACAACCGGGCCCTGGTCGATCGGGTCGTCGCTGAGTTGGACCGGGCCGATCCGGGAGTAGGCATCGTCCTAGTGGCCGACCACCCCACTCGACCCGACCCGTACCAACGGTAGGTTCGACCCGTGGTCCAGGGCAGTGTCAACCTGATCCCTGAGGCCCCGGTATCGGTCATCCGGGAACTGGCTGTCCGGGCCGAAGAACTGGGCTACCACCGCTGTTGGGTGAACGACGAGGGCCTGGCCACCCGGGACGTCTACGTGACCCTGGCGGCCATCCTGCAGGCCACCAGCCGACTGATCGTTGGCCCGGGGGTAACCAACGCCTATACCCGTCACCCTGGACAGAGCGCGGCAGCCATCGCCACGCTGGCCGAAATGTCGGGTGGTCGGGCTTTCCTGGGCCTTGGGGCCGGCGGAACCCTGACCCTGGACCCGCTGGGTTTAGAGCGACAGCAGCCAGTGGAGACGGTCAGGCAAGCCATCGCAGCCTGCCGCGGCCTGTTCGCCGGCCAGCAGGTCGACCTCGACGCTCCGGGGTTCGCCCTCCGGTCGGCCCGGCTGGACTACGGGCCGGCCGACATCGAGATCTGGCTGGCCGGACGGGGCCCCCGCATGCTGGAACTGGGCGGCGCCGAGTGTGACGGGGTGATGCTGGACTTCATCCACAAGCCGTCGCTGGGCGACTACCTGGCCCGGGTACGAGCCGGGGCGGAACGCACCGGCAATCAGCCCCAGATCTGCTATTCGACCATGGTGGTCACCGACGATGAGGCCCTGGAGACTGTTCGCCCACACATGACCTATCGACTGATCGACTCGCCACCATCGGTACGGGAAGCGCTCGGCATGACCGACGACGACGTGGACCGGATCAGGTCCGCACTGGCCGAGGGTCTCGATGCAGCGGCCCGACACGTGCCGGACGACTGGGTGCTGCCGTTCGTGATCGCCGGTACCGAGGAGGAGTGCGCAGCCGAGTTGGCCGAGTTGTGTGACAACTACGGACTGGACGAGTTCATGGTCCCGGTGCTGGATCCGTCGAGCGGTGAGGCTCTGCTCGAGGTGATGTCCAGGGTCCTGTCCAGATGAGAATGCCGCGCTTCGACGAACCCTCGTTGACAGAGCCGGCGAGCAGCGTGCTGGCCCGTCTCGGCCTCGATGTCCCCAGTCGGCCGGCCCTTCCGCCGCTGGTCGACCCCGAGGGCCCTCCTGTGGTCGACCCACTCGACGAGCCGTTGGTCGAACTTGACGGTGGCCGGGTGGGCGTCCTTGGGAACTACCGGTTAGCCGGGTGGGAGCACGCCCGAGATGGCTGTCGACTCCGTGCCTCGGTGGCCGACCGTCTCTACCAGGTGGCTGACGGCCTGCCCGACCCGTGGGGTCTGGCCGTCTTCGACGGGTGGCGGCCTCTTGCGCTCCAAGACGAGTTATACCGGGCCGCCTACGCCGATCCGGACCTACCCCCCGGATTCTTCGCCGAACCCGACAACAACCCGGCCTTCCCGCCGCCCCACCTGACCGGCGGGACGGTGGACCTGACCCTGACCGCCAACGGGATACCTCTGGCCCCGGGGACCGGTTTCGACGACCTGAGCCCTCTGGCCCGGACCGATGCACTCGAAGGAACCGAGGGGCCGGATCGGGCGGTGCGACGCCTCCTCTACTGGTCGATGCGCAAGGCTGGATTCGTGGTCTACGACGGCGAGTGGTGGCACTTCGAGTTCGGAACCAGACGCTGGGCCGCCCTCACCGGATCGGCGCCGCTCTTCGGCCCTGTCGAGGCTGACGGCTGACCCACTGGTCGGCTCGGACGACTCTGACTGGCGACCCCCGGCTCGGGCCCTTCAGACCTCCCAGAGGAGGCGGGCCCGCTGGGCGAGGTCCCGGTGGGCGGCCGCCAAGTCCACTCCGGTCAGTGCCCCCTCGGTCACGACTGGTCGTCCGCCAACAAGTAGGTGGCGAACCCGCCGGTCCGGGCCCAGCACCAAGCCAGCCAGCGGGTCGGCGATGTCGGCAAGGTCATCACCGGGCCAGACGGCCAAGTCGGCCCGCTGACCGACCTCGAGGCGGCCCACGTCGTCAAGACCCAGACAGCGGGCGCCATCCACTGTGGCCAGATCCACGGCCTCGGCCGGCATAAGGGCGTCGGGGCGCATCTCCCTGAGTCGGGCTGTGTAGAGGGCCTGGCGAAGCTCACCGAACAGTCCGCCCGCCTCGTTGGAAGCCACCCCGTCCACGCCGAGGCCCACCGGGCAACCGGCGGCCCGGAGATCGGTCACCGGGCACATACCCGCGGCGATACGGGCGTTGGATGACGGGCAGTGGGCGATACCGGTTCCGGCTGAGCCGAGCCGGTCCATCTCGGTACGGTCGATGTGGATGCCGTGGGCCAGCCACACGTCGTCACCGACCCAACCCCACTCGTCGAGCATCTCCACCGGTCGGCGGCCGAACCGATCGAGGCAGTGCTCTTGCTCCTCGATTGTCTCGCAGAGGTGGGTGTGGAGACGCAGGCCGTGCCGACGAGCCAACTCAGCCGAGTCCACCATCAGTCCGGTGGTTACCGAGAAGGGGCTGCACGGAGCGACTACCACGTGGACCATTTCCCCGTCGTGGTGCCGGGCCACGATCGCCTCGGTGGACGCCAAGATGGCGTCCCGATCCTCGACCACATGGTCGGGGGGCAACCCACCATCTTTCTCGCCGAGGTCCATCGACCCGCGAGACAGGTAGAGGCGTACCCCGACCTGTCGGGCCGCGTCGACCACCGCGTCGAACACCGCGTCGTTACCCCCAGGGACGAGGTAGTGGTGGTCGGAGGCGGTGGTACACCCGGTGACCGCCAGTTCTCCCAAGCCGACCAGCGCGGCGGCTCGCACGTCGTCGACCGAGAGGCGGCCCCAAACCGGGTAGAGGTGAACCAACCAGTCGAAGAGGTTGCAACCGGTAGCCCGACCCCGGGTCATCCACTGGAAGAGGTGGTGGTGGGTGTTGACGAACCCGGCGGTGACAATGTCACCAGGGCAAGTCAGCACCTTGTCGCCAGGTTCAGGCTCTACGGTGCCCACCTCGGTGATCCGACCGTCCTCAACGGTGATGTCGCCCGGGTAACGGGCGCCCCTGATGACGAGCCTTCCGGTCACGGTGACCAGCCGGAGAAGGTGTCGATCATCAAGTGCACGTCGGGACCTAACGGGTAGAGGATCGGGCAGGTACAACCGTCGGCCATGTACTGGGCCACCTTCTCCCGGACCTCGTCCGGGGTGCCGGCCGCGCAGACCATCTGGACCACGTCATCGGGCACCAGCTTCGAGGCTGCTTCCACTTGCTGGTGGGTAGCCGGCCAGGTCAGCACTCTTCCGATCTCGTCAAGCAGGGACTCCTCCACCCCGGAGGCCTTCATGATGTGAGGCTGCTGGCCGAGGTACTGGGTGACCATCATGCGGGCCGCGTCGAGAGCCTCGGGACGGCTTTCAGCCACGGAACACACAACCAGTTGCGGTCGGTCGAGGTCGTCGACACTGCGGCCGGACCGGGCCGCGCCGACCTCGAGGTGGTGCATGGCCCGGCGGTTGTACTCCGGCGAGACCAGGTAGTTGAGCACCACCCCGTCGGCAATCTCGCCGGTCAACTCCATCATCTTCATGCCGGTGGCTCCGATGTAGATGGGCACGTCCTTGGGCCGGCGCTCTTGGTAGACGTAGTCCAGCTCCACCCCGTCGAGGTGCACGAAGTCACCGTGGAAGGTGACCGTCTCGTCGGCCAGGAGGGCCCTCACCGTGGTAACCACCTCGCGCATGACTCCAAGGGGCCGGTGGCGGTCGACACCCACCTTGGCGGCCAAGGGGTCCCACCAGGCTCCGATGCCGAGCAGTATCCGCCCGGGGGCCAGGTCGTCCAGGGTCGAAAAAGTTGAGGCAAGGCGGGCCGGGTTGCGGGTCCAGCAGTCCACCACCCCGGAACCGACCTTGATGGTGTCGGTCCGAGCCGCGAAGGCCGCCATGGGAACCACGGCATCCCTAACCAGCCGGGAGTCGGCCTGCCAGACGGCCTCGAATCCGGCTGCCTCGGCGTAACGGGCGTGCTCGATCGCCTCGTTGATCGGGTGGGCGTCCTGGAGGTAGATGGCCAGGCGGGTCATCGGCCTTCTTCTTCGGTTCGGCATTCTCGTGGCGGATCGATCATGGCCCAGCCAACCGCTTATGGAGTCGAGCCGCCTCCTCGGCGGCGCGGGACCGGACCTCGTCGGAGTCCACCCGGGTGGGGGAACCGTCGGCCAACACCACCTCGCCGTCCACGGTCACCTCGACCGGGCCGACCCCCGGGGTGAAGGCCAGATGCCAGGGGTCCATCGGCTGGTGGTTCCAGATCACCCGGTCGGACCGGGCCTCGGGGAAGAGGTCCCAGCCGGTGGCCAACCATCCCCATGCCGTCTCCGGTGATACGGCCACGTCGACCTCCCGATGGCAGGCATAGGCCAGGCGGAACTCGTCAACCATGTCGGCTCCGATGCCATCGGTGCCCAAGGCCACCGGGTTAGCGAACCGGGCTGGCCGGGCATAGCCCACCGAGTTATTCATGTTGGACCTGGGGTTGTGGACAATCGTTCCAGCCAGACCGTGCTCGTCAGCCAGGTGGACGCCATGGACGACCAGCCAGTCGTCGGTAGCCAGCTGGCGGAGGCGGTCAGCGGCCGGCGCGTCGACCTCCCCCTCGGCGACGTGGATGTGGACCCCGACGCCGTGGTCGGCGGCCAGGCTGGCCGCCGCTTCGAGGGTGCCGTCCGTGCAGGTGAAGGCGGCGTGGACGCCGACCATGCCCCGACCCCCCTCGACCAGGAACCTTTCGTTCTCGGCCAGGCCACGTCGGGCCCCGTCAGGACCGTGGCGGTCGGTGACCCCGTAGGCGCACGACACCCGGACCCCCACAGTGGCGCAGGCCTCGGCGACGATGCTCAACGACCCTTCGATGGCCTCGGGTGACTCGTGGTGGTCGATGATGGCCGTGCAGCCCCGCTCCAGGGCTTCGAGAGCTCCGAGCATGGCCGACCAGCGGATCGATTCCTCGTCGAGGGCCCGGTCGAGGCGCCACCAGACCAACTCCAGGATGTCGGTGAAGTTGGCCGGAGTACGTGGTGGGGCCGGCATGCCCCGGGCCAGCGCCGAGTAGAGGTGGTGGTGGGCACAGACTAGGCCGGGGGTCTCGTTTGGTGCGGGGACGTGATCGGTCATCGGCCGTCCCAGTCCGCCCACCGCTCCTGCTGGGCCTCGTCGGCCATGGGTAGGTCGGCCCGCCACCGGCCGTCGTAGGCGTGAAGAGCGGCGGCCACTGCGCCCGCCGTGGGCACCAAGCCGATCTCGCCGACGCCCTTGATGCCATAGGGGGCGTCAGGTTGTGGTTCCTCAACCAGGATCACCTCGACCGATGGCATGTCCTTGGGGCGGATGATGCCGAGGCTCTTCAGAGTGGTATTGCGGGGACGGGCGTCGGCGTCGGTCGGGAATCCCTCGGTGAGCGCGTAGCCCAGGCCCATGTGCACGGATCCCTCGATCTGGCCCTCGCATAGCACCGGATTGACGGCCCGTCCCACGTCGTGAGCGGCTACCACCCGGTCCGGTGCACCGGTTTCCGGATCGAGGACCACGAGCTGCGCGGCGTAGCCGAAGGTGGAGTGGATCACTGGGTGTTCCAGGCCCTCAGAGAGCGAGTTCGTCCAATCGACCCGGTACTCACCGGGGTAATCGACCCCGATCCGACAGCCGTCGGCCACCGCCGCCCGACAGGCCTCGGCCACCGAGCCGGCTCCCATGAGAGTTCCCCGACTGCCGGTGGTCTGGCCGGCTCCCAGCTCCCGGGTGGTGTCGACGACGACCTCGATGCGGGCCGGGTCGATGCCCAACTCCTCGACAGCCACCTGGAGGGCCACTGTGTGGACCCCCTGTCCCATCTCGGTCCAGCAGTGACGAACCTCGACCTGACCATCTTCCCGGAACCTGACTATCGCACGGGCCAGCTCCACCGCCCCGTTGCCCAGCCCCGAGTTCTTCAGACCGAGGCCCAGCCCGGCGGGCCGACCGTCGGCCACCGCCCCGTCGTAGGCGGGGCGGATGGCGTCCAGGCAGGCCCGAGCGCCTCGGCAACCCTCGTCCATTATCTGACCGGCCCCCCAGACCGATCCCGGTTCGACCACGTTGCGGCTACGAATCTCCCAGCCGGTGATCCCGACCCGTTCGGCCAAACGGTCCATGACTCCCTCCATGGCGAACTGGGCCTGGTTGGCTCCAAAGCCCCTGAACGCCCCGCCGATCGGATTGTTGGTACGTACCGCCCTGGACTCCACGTCGATGGCGGGAACCTCGTAGGGCCCGCAGGCGTGGCCGGCGGCCCGCTCCAGCACCTTCATTCCCACTGAGGCGTAGGGACCAGAGTCGCCAATCATGCGGGCCCACAGGGCAGTGAGCCGGCCGTCGGCATCGCAGCCCGCCCGGTAGGCCATCCGGATCGGATGGCGCTTGGAGTGGAGGAGCAGCGACTCCTCGCGGCTAAGGGTGCAGCGCACCGGCTGGCCAATGAGCCAGGCAGCCAGGGCCGTCTGGGCCTGGTTGGACAGGTCTTCCTTGCCTCCAAACGCCCCGCCGTTGGACACCAACTCCACAGTGATTCTCTCCGGGTCGATCCCTAGGACCCGGGCGATCTGGTCGCGGTCGTCCCATACCCCCTGGCCGCCCGAATAGACGTGGAGACCGTCGTCGGTGGGCACGGCCAAAGTGGATTCGGGTTCGAGGAAAGCGTGTTCGACCCGCTGGGTCTGGAAGACCTGGTCGACCACGTGGGCCGAACGGGCCAGAGCCTCCTCGACGTCACCGCGGGCATAGGCGGACACCGATAGCACGTTGCCGTCAAGGCCCCACACGGCGTCCTCGTCGGAGCGGGCGGCGACCACCGGGTCGTTGAACGGCTTGAGAGGCGCGTACTCCACCTCTACGAGGCCAGCGGCCCGGCGGGCCGTCTCTCGGTCGACGGCCACCACCAGGGCCAGGACGTCCCCCAGGTAGGAGGTGCGTCCCCCTTCGGGGATGAACACCGGCCAGTCCTGGTGGATGAGGCCGACCCGTAGTTCACCGGTCACGTCGGCCGCGGTGAGGACCCGCTCCACACCTTCCACCGCCTCAGCAGCCGTGGTGTCGATGGCCACCACGTCGGCCCGGGCGTAGTCGGCCAGGCGAACCGTGCCATGCAGCAGGCCAGGAGGCGCCATGTCGTCAATGAACGGCCGGTCGCCGAGACTCAGGTCGCAGGCTTCGTAGCGCAGGCCGGAGGTGCCTATACCGCCCCGGGGTTCGACGACCGGAACCTCGCCGGCGGCCAGTGACTCGACGGCGTCGAGGATCTTGGTATAGCCGGTACACCGGCAGAGGTGGGCGCCCAGGTGCCGGGAGGCCTCCTCCCGGGTCAACTTGGTCCCCTTCCGGTCGATGAGGGCTTTGGTGCGCACCAGGATGCCGGGTGTGCAGAAACCGCACTGGAGGGCGCCGTGAGCGGCGAAGGTGGTGGCGTAGAGGTCCCGTTCGGAGGCGTTGAAGCCCTCCAGAGTGACTACCTGCGCCCCCTCAGCCCGCTCCATCGAGGTCTGGCAGGCCACCCGGGCCCTGCCGTCGACCAGCACGGTGCAGCAGCCGCATTGACCGGAAGGCGCACAGCCGTCCTTGGGGGAGATAACCCCTAGTTCGTCGCGCAGGGCGGCCATCAGGTGCGGGTGGTTTCCAGATGTGGTGATCGTGGTGCCGTTCAGGTCGAAGGTGGTCACAACGCCTCTCCTCCATCCGACTCTTCATGGTCAGTGAGGTGGTCGGGAACCTCGACCCCTCGCTGACCGGTGATCGGTCCGTACACCTCTGGTCGGCGGTAGCGGGCAAAGTCAAACAGGGTGTCCTTGTAGTTGGCGCACAAGTCCAGGTCGGCCTCGGCGACGACCAGCTCGTCGCCGTCAGTGGCACAGGTGGCCCGGATCTCGCCCGACGGGGCGATGATGGCGCTCTCGCCTAGGAGTTGGCAGCCTTCCTCGTCGCCGGCCTTGGCCACCCCGACCACCCACATGCCGTTCTGGTAGGCACCGGCCTGCATGACCAGGTGGTTGTGGAACCCGGCCAGGGCATCCTGGCTGGGATCGGGCGGATAATGGACGGGGGTGTTGTAGCCGATGAGGGCGAGTTCGCAGCCCTGGAGGCCAAGCACCCGGTAAGTCTCAGACCAGCGCCGGTCATTGCAGATGGCCATGCCCACCACCCCGCCGAAGCCGGCGAACACCTTGAAAGTGTCGCCCGGCTCGAAGTAGTAGCGCTCCAGGTGCTGGAAGGCCCGCCACGGTTCGTGATCCTCGTGACCGGGCAGGTGGACCTTGCGGTAGTGGCCTACTACCCGGCCATCCCGTTCGACGAGGATCACCGTGTTGTGGCGGTGGCCGTCGGGGGTCAACTCGGCATAGCCGAGGTGAAAACCCACTCCGAGGCGGGCCGCCTCGTCGAACAGGGGCTGAGTCTGGGGACCGGGCATCTCGGTCTCGAAGAAGTGGTCGAACTCGGCGATGTCGGCCGACCACCAGCGGGGGAAGAAGGTGGTAAGCGCCAGTTCGGGGAACACCACAAGATCACAGTCCGCGTCGGCCCCCCGGCGGAGCAGGACCAAGAGGCGTTCCACCACCTCGGTGCGGGTGTGGTCTCTTTGGATGGGACCCATCTGAGCCGCGCCGACAGTCAGGGTACGGCTCATGACGTTGCCTCCGAATTGAGGTCGGCTCGGTCGAGGGCCAGCAGGGTCTGGAGTAGCACGTCGCAACCAGCGACCAGGTCTACTGGATCGGTGTGCTCGGCCGGGTTATGGCTGATGCCGTTACGACTGGGGACGAAGATCATGCCGGTCGGGCAGACCCGGGCCAGCATCTGGGCGTCGTGGCCGGCACCCGAGGGAAGACTCTGGACGGTGTGGCCCAGGCGGTCGGCCACTGTCCCCACGGTCTCGACCACCCGGGGGTCAAAATCCACCGGCTCAAAGCGGGCCAGGGTCCGATCGCTGATACTGACCCCTTCTGAGGAAGCCAGGTCGGCCACGAAGGAAGCCAGGTCCTGTTCGGCGGCCACCAGTCGGTCTTCGTCGGTGTTGCGGAGGTCAACGGTCAGGGTGGCCGAACCGGCCACCACGTTGACCAGGTCGGGGTGCAGGCCGAGGCGGCCGACGGTGGCCACTTGCCGGTCACCCATCGACAGGGCGAGGAAGCGGACGTGGGCAGCTATTGCGGCTGCGGCGTAACCGGCGTCGTGCCGGAGGTGCATGGGAGTCGTACCAGCATGATTGGACTGGCCTTCGATGGTGAACTCGGTCCAGGAGATGCCCTGCACACCGGTCACCGCGCCGATGGTGGTCCCCTCAGCCTCGAGAACCGGACCCTGCTCGATATGGAGTTCGACGAAGGCCCGGGGTGCCGGGCCGGGGCATGGGGCGACGCCCCGGTAGCCAATCCGCTCGAGTTCGTCGCCGACCACCGCATCATCGATGCCGGAGATGTCCAGGGCCTCTTCGAGGCCCAGGCCGCCCACGTAGACCAGGCTGCCCAGCATGTCAGGGGGGAACCGGGATCCTTCCTCGTCAGTGAAGAAGGCGACCGCCAACGGGTGTTCGGTCTCGACACCGTTCTCGGCGAGCGTCTCAATGACCTCCAGCCCGGCCAGGACACCCAGGTTGCCGTCGTAGCGCCCGCCGGTTCGGACGGTGTCGATGTGACTACCCGTCATGGTCGGCGGGCCTTCGAGGCGACCCGGGCGTACCGCGACCACGTTGCCGATCCCGTCGATAGTGACGTCGAGGCCCAGGTCCCGCATCCAGGCAACCACCAGGTCCCGCCCCAGCCGGTCCTCTTCGGTAAGGGCCAGGCGGCAGGAGCCACCGCCCTCGATGGGGCCAATAGTGGCCAGTTCTCCGATCCGCCGGAGGAGGCGGTCACCGTCGGTGCGCATCCCGGCAGTCACGACGGGTCCTCCCCGGTGGGACGTTGGCCGGTGCCGCCCCGGAAGGCGATGTCGGCGGGCCGGATAGGCACTCGGGGAAGGTCGAGGCCGGTGGCCCGTCGGACGGCGGCAGCTACTGCAGCAGTGGAGCTGATGGTCGGTGGCTCGCCTACCCCCTTGGCCCCGAAGGGTGCCCCGGGTTCGGGCTGTTCGATCAGAGCGGCGATCTCCACCGGTGGCATATCCAAGGCTGTGGGTAGCAGGTAGTCGGTGAACGACGGGTTCAGGATCCGACCCTCGGCGACCTGGAGTTCCTCGAGGACGGCCAGGCCGATCCCCTGAGCAGCCCCGCCCTCCAACTGTCCGATGACCTGAAGGGGGTTGAGCACCCGGCCCACGTCCTGGGAGGTGGTGAGTTCCACCACCTTGACCAGGCCCAAGTCGACGTCGACATCAACGATGGCCCGGTGGGCGGAGAAGGCGAACGAGACGTGGGCGTCACCCTGTCCGTCGTCGTCAAGGGCCACGGTGGGCGCATGCCTGTAGACCTCCTCGGCCTCCACCGGCTGAGCCGTCGCCTCGGCCAGGTCCATTTCGAAGGCTCCCGACAGGGCGGCCACCCGTCCGTCAACCAGCACCAGATCATCGACAGGAACGCCGTGAGCGGCCGCCACCCGATCCAGTAACCGGGCCCGGACCGCCTCACAGGCCGCCTGGACCGCTCCGCCCGACATCCAGGTCTGGCGACTGGCCGAGGTGGATCCTGCTGAGGCGATGGTTGCGGTGGAGACGGGAGCGAGGACCACCTCGTCGACACCGAGTACCTCGTGGGCGATCTGGTGGGCCAGAGTCACGAACCCCTGGCCTACCTCGGCACAGGCGGAGGTGATGGTGGCCACGCCGTCGGCCAGCCGACAGGCTGCGGTGCTGTAATCGTCGAAGCCCTCGGAGAACATGAGGTTCTTGAACCCGACGGCTAGGGCCTCGCCCCGCACTACGTGCTCCACGTCGGCGGTCCGTCCGGCGCCCCCGGGCCGACTCATGGGGTTGTCCGACCGGGCAGCTGCCGAGGGGTGGTCGGCGCAAGAGCGGATCACCTCGGCGACTGGGGCGGTGCCGGTGATCCGCTGGCCGGTGATGATCCGGTCGCCGGGTTCGAGGGCGTTGGCCAGCCGCAACTCGACCGGGTCCATGCCCAGTGCATCTGCCAGGCGGTCCATTTGGGCCTCGTGGGCGAAGCAGACTTGGACGCAACCGAAGCCCCGCATGGCCCCGCACGGCGGGTTGTTGGTGCGCACAGCCACGCCCTCGATCTGTGCGCTGTCCACCCGGTAGGGGCCGACGGCGAAGCAGGTGGCGTTGGCCAATACCGCGCTGCTGGTCGAGGCGTAGGCTCCGCCGTCGAAGAGCAACCGGGCTTCGACACGCACCAGGGTGCCGTCAGCGCGGGCGTGGTGGCGATACCACATGCGGGCCGGGTGGCGGTGAACGTGGCCGTGAAAACTCTCCGTTCGGGAGTACGACATCTTGACCGGACGGCCAGTGCGGAGGGCCAACAGGCAGAGGTGGACGTGCAGGCTTATGTCCTCCCGGGCGCCGAAGGCTCCCCCCACTCCGGCCAGGGTGAGTCGCACTGCTTCGGGCTCGAGGCCCAGGCAGGCCGCCACCTGGTCGCGGTCGGCGTGCAGGTCCTGGGTCGAGACGTACAGGTCGACCCCACCTCGATCGTCTGGGACGGCCAAGCCGGATTCTGTGCCCAGCGGGGCCTGGTCCTGCATGCCGACTTCGTAGGTCCCTTCGACCGCCACGTCGCCGACGGCCTCTTGGGGGCCGTGGCGGAGTTGGATTCGGCGGATCAGGTTTCCGTCGGGATGGATGGGCGGGGCCTCCTCGGCGAGCTCTGGGTCGATGAGGGGTTGAAGCTCCCGGTAGTCGACGACGATGGCGTCGAGGGCTCGGCGGACGGTGTCGGGGTGGTCGGCGGCCACTACCGCTACCGGCTCGCCCTGGTAGCGGACTACCCCGTCGGCCAGCACCGGCTGGTCGGGATGTTCGAGGCCGTAGTGGAGGGAGCCGGGCACGTCCTCCCAGGTGAGCGCGGCGTGGACGCCGGTCATGGCCAGCGCCCGCGAGACGTCCACCGAGAGGACCCGGGCCGACGGATGGGGCGACCGTAGGGTTCCGCCCCAGAGCATGCCGGCATGCCGGAAGTCACCGGAGAAGGCGAAGTCCCCAGTGACCTTGGGGATCCCGTCCGGACGCGGGGCGTTTTCCCCGACCCGGCCGGTCCGATCGATGCGCTGAGGGGTGGTCACAACGCTCATCGGACCACCGCCTGAGTTTCGCTTCCGCGGCGGGCGGCGGCGGCCAACTGAACCGCGGCGAGGATACGGCCGTAGCCGGTGCATCGGCAGAGGTTCCCGCTGATCGCCTCCTGGACGGTGAGTTCCTCCGGATCAGGGTGGTCGTCTAGGAGTCGGTCGATGGCCACCAGCAGCCCGGGGGTGCAGAACCCGCACTGCACGGCGCCTGCGTCGATAAAGGCCTGTTGCACGTCGGCTAGTTCACCTTCGGCGGCCAGGCCCTCGATGGTGGTGATCCGCCGACCGGCGGCCGAGGCGGCCAGCACGAGGCAACTGCAGACGATCTCGTCGTCGAGGCGGACGGTACAGGATCCGCATTCTCCCTCTTCGCAGGCGTTCTTGGAGCCGGGGAGTTCGAGGCGTTCGCGGAGCACCCACAGGAGGCTCTCGTCGATACGGCCGTCGACCACCGGGTGGTCCGCGCCGTTGATGTGCAGTACGTACGGGTCGACGGTCACCGGTTCTCTTCCCCAAAGCAGCGGATCAGGGCCCGGCGGGCTAGGACCCCTAGGGCGTGACGACGGTAGGCGGCGCTCCCCCGGTGGTCGTCGATGGGCGAGGCCGCGGTGACCACCAGGTCGGCGAACCGGTCGACGGTTGCGGCCTCCGGGAGGACCTGGCCGTCCCAGTCGATGAGCCCGTTTATGAATGCCTCGGCTTCGGTTGCCCGTTCTGGAACTGGTGACACCGCCCCGAGTCCTACCCGTACCTGGTGAGCGCTCAGGTCGACGACCATGGCTAGGGACACCACCGAGATGACCATGGCGTTGCGGGTGCCGACCTTGAGGAATTCCTGGGGGCCGTCAGCCACTGGTACCCGGATCGCTTCGATCAACTCACCGGGACGAAGGTCGTTGTGCTTCACGCCAGTGATGAAGTCGGTGACGGGTACCTCCCGGTGGCCGTCCGCCGATCGCAGCTCCACTACGGCGTCCAGGGCGGCAAGTACAGGGATGGTGTCTCCGGCCGGTGAGGCGGTGGCCAGGTTGCCGCCCAGGGTCCCGGAGTTGCGAATCTGGGGTGAGCCCACGGTCCGGGCAGCTTGAGCGAGGCCGGGCAGAAAGTCGGCCAGCAGAGGACCGGCCAGAGCGGTGTAGGTGAGCCCCGATCCGAGGCGGAAGACGTCGCCATTCCGCTCCCAGTGGGACAGCTCGGGGATCTGATCCAACGTGACAACGTCGACTAGGTGACGGCGGCCGTGGTTCACCTCGACCATGAGGTCGGTTCCTCCGGCCAGCATGGTTGCTTCCGGGCGTTCGGCCAGGGCTGAGCAGGCGTGGTTGAGGGTCGTCGCGACGGTTACCGGCACTCCTCAATGCTGCCGGGACTTCAACATTTTGTCAACGCGTGGGCCGGGGCTATCGTGGCCTTCGTGTCCACCAGAGGCCACCCGTTGCTTGAGGCGCTGGGCCCCGTTGTCGATGCGCTCGGTATGAGCCTGCTGGATCCGATCGAGATGGTCGAGGCCGATGTCCCGTTGGTGTGGGACGGCAAGGTGGTAGGTGGGCTACGTCGTCCTGACCTGCACGGTGCGCTGGCCAGACTGCTGGCCTCGGTCGAGCAGGAGCTTGGCGTCACCCGGGACCGGATGACTCGCACCCAGAAGCAGGAGGCGGTGACCCTCCTGAACGAGTGGGGGGCGTTCACTCTCCGCAAGTCGGTGGAGGACGTGGCCGAGGCCCTCGAGGTCAGCCGCTTCACTGTCTACAACTATCTGGAGCGGGCCGAGGCCCTCTGAGAAGCCGGCCGCGGGGTAGCGTCGCCGGCCATGGGCAAGGGTGAACCGGCCGGCGGAACCGACGACCTCGCCCGCCTCGACGCAGTGGGTCTGGCCGAGGCGATCCGCAAGGGTGACCTCTCGCCCGTGGAGTCGGTACAGGCCGCCATCGACCGGATCGAACGCCTCGACCCCCAACTCAACGCGGTGATCCACCGTCAGTTCGAACAGGCCCTGGCCGCCGCGGTCTCCCCCGACCTACCCAACGGTCCGTTCCGTGGGGTGCCCATTCTCATCAAGGACTTGTGGGCCGAGGAGGCCGGCCAGCCCCACCATGCCGGAATGAAGTGTCTCCGCGACGCCGGGTTCACCTCCGATACGGACAGCCACATGGTCACCCGCTACAAGCAGGCCGGCTTCGTCATCGTGGGCCGAACCAACACCCCGGAACTGGGCCTGGTAGCCACCACGGAGCCACACGCCTACGGCCCCACTCACAACCCGTGGGATACCGACCACAGCCCTGGCGGATCCTCCGGTGGGGCCGCCGCAGCTGTCGCCTCGGGCATGGTCCCGGCAGCCAACGCGAGCGACGGGGGCGGATCGATCCGTATCCCGGCGGCCATGTGCGGACTGGTCGGTCTCAAGCCTTCTCGTGGGCGGGTCTCCATGGGACCCAACCGGGAGGAGTGGGGCGTGTCGGTGCAACACGTCGTGTGCCACACGGTGCGAGACGCCGCGGCCATCCTCGACGCCACCGCCATCCCGTTCCCCGGGGATGGAGTGATCGCCCCCGACCACGGTCGCCCCTACGACACTCAGATTGGCTCCGAGACCGGTCGGCTCACCATCGGAGTGTTGTACGACAACCACCGGGTCGACGTGCACCCGGACTGCGTGGCCGCCGTCCGCCGCACCGCCGACCTGTTAGCCGACCTCGGTCACGAGGTCATCGACTCTCACCCTAAAGCGCTGAACGACGTGGGCTGGACCGAAGACTTGAGCGGGGCCTTTGCAATCAACTGGGCGGTGGGAGCCGCGTTAAGCGTCGATCACCTCGGGGAACGCCTGGGCCGAGAGTTGACTGCTAGCGACGTCGAACCGGGCACCTGGACCATGGCCGGAATGGGCCGGGGATTCTCAGCTTTCGACTATGCCCAAGCCCAATCGGTGATGGCCACGTGGCGCCGCGCCCTCGCCGCCTGGTGGGCCGACGGGCACGACCTGCTCCTCACCCCAACCACCTCACTGCCACCCCCCCGCCTCGGTGAGCTCACCCCGGCCGAAGGCGAACCACTGCGCGGTTCGCAGCGGTCAATGCCCTACGCCACGTTCACCTCGCCGTTTAACACCACGGGCCAGCCGGCGATATCACTTCCCCTCGGCGCCTCTGAAGGCCTGCCCGTCGGAGTCCAGTTGGTAGCCGCCTACGGACGCGAGGACGTATTGGTGGACGTCGGGTCGCAACTAGAGAGGAAAGTGGACTGGTCGCAGCACCGGGCACCAATCCACGCGTGACCGGTGCCCCTCAGGCGTCGAGCACCCGGTGGCTGGCCTGACCGATGTCGACCACCGGTGGTTCGGTGGACCACGGGAAGTTGATCCAGCGTTCGGTGTAGCACCACACATAGTCGCAGTCGACTACTGACTGGGGCTTCTGGTAGAGGACGGCCGAGCGCACCTCGGCCACCTCCTGCCGGGCGTGCTTCTCGACCAGGGCCAAGGTATGACCGGTGTCGGCCACGTCGTCAGCAATGAGGATCCGGGCCTCAGCTAGATCCACCCAGTCGACGTAGGGCGGCAAGACCACCGGCAGGTCGAGGCGTTCATCGACACCGGTGTAGTACACCACGTTGATCACGTAGAGGTTTTTGACCGCCAGGGCGTAGCCCAGCGAGCCGGCCACGAACATGCCGCCCCGGACGATGGAGAGGATCATGTCCGGCCGGTAGTCGTCATCGGCCACCATCGTGGCCAGTTCCCGCACGGCGGTCCCGTACAGGGCCCAGTCCATCTCCTCGCGTTCGCTCACCTACGCCCCCTGGTCGCGGTCGCCGCACGCTAGTCGGTCAGCCCGGCCTCAGTCGTAGGTCGCTCCGACCCGCCAGCAGCCGTCCTCGAGCACCACCAGGCGGGCCGTGTCGTCGGTGGTGACCACCTGCAGGCGGACCCGGCGGCGACGGCGGCCCGGATCCCACCAGCGCTCCTCCACCGGCCACGGTCCAGACCAGGTGGCCACGGCCAAGACCGGGTCTGCGGCCCGGTCGCCGAGCCGCAGACCGGCCGGGGGGGCCGACAGTCGACCCCGACCGTCGACCCGCACCATCCGGCCGGCGGCGTCGAACACCTCGGCCGGGGCCGGGTCGGCATGCACGGCGGCCGGGGCGGGAGCGGGCAACGACCCCGGCCAGGGGGGTGCGTCGTCCGGAGGCGCCACCTCCCGGCCGGGGCCAGACGGAAACGGCACCAGAACCAGTTGGTCGGCCGGGTCGCGCCCACCCCGCCACACTGGCACCCGTACTGCCCCGGGGCCGAGCAGGCCGGCCACCCGGGTCAGGCCCCGCTCAGCCCGCCCGTCGGCCGCTGATGCCCCGCCCCAGAAACCGGCCTGGTGGCCGGTAGCCGGAACCACCTCGTCGGGTACGAGAGCCAGGCGGGTCAGGCCCGCGGTGGGCCGTACGGACGGGGGCCCGTGCAACCACCCCTCCAGTTGCCACCGCACCCGGTCGGCCACCGCTAGGGGGCCCATGGGCCCCTCATCTCGCCACCGCCTCTCCAGTCGCTCCCCATGGGCCGTCTCCGCTTCGATCACCATCCGGGTACAGGACAGGCCTCGTCGGAGGAGACCGTCGTGAAACGACTGGGCCAGCGAACGGGCGACGAACGCCACCCGTTCGACCCGGTCCGCCGGCGGGTCCAGGTCGACGGCCACCGCCAGGTCACCGGACACAGGGCGACGCTCCGACGGGCGGTCCCCGGCCCCCGAGGCCAACCGGTAGGCGGCCAGGCCCTCGGCCCCGAACCGGCCGACCACATCGCCCACCGGGAGGGCGGCGAACGCCCCCAGGGTGACCAAGCCCAGTCGGGTCAGCACGTCAGTCAGCTCGGGACGGTCCAGTACCACCACCGGTTGGACGGCCAGAAACGTCCGGGTGGTGCCGGCCGGCACGACCAGCGACCCCATCCCGGTCCGGGCGGCAGCCCGGGCGGCCAGACCGGCGGCGAACGACCCGTCAGCCACCCCGACCCGACAGGTCGGACGTCCGGCTCCGGGGACGTCGGCCAGCGCCTCGACCACCGNCGTCGNCGTGCACTCCACCAAGTGGTCCTCCCCGTCGAAGAGACGACGAGGACCGCGGACGCCGAAGGCGCAGACGCCGGGACGACGGGTCTCCACCCACGGGGTGATGTCACCCAGGGCGTCGACCACCGGCTCAAACCGACGGGCCTCCTGGGCCTCGTCGGATTCTAGGACGACCAGGTTGGGGCACTGGGCCTGGGCGTCGCGTCGGCGCTGGCCTCTGGCCACCCCGCAGGCCCGAGCTGACACCGAGGAAGCCCGGACCAGGCCCCCGTCGATTACCACCGCCGGCTCCTCCGGACCCACCCCGAGGGCGGCCAGCGGCCAGTCGGGGCACCAGACCACCAGGGTGCGGACCGGTCCAAACGCGGTATCGGCCACCGGATCACCCGGCGTCCGATGCCGCACCGTCAGGGCCGGGCAAGAACAGCTCGGACCGGCGACTCCCGGCCGCCACCCCCCGACCGTCGGCGACCACCTCAACCCGACGGGACCGCAGGCGGCCGTGGCCGTCGTCCGGGCCCGACCAGGTGCCGGTCAGCACCGTCAACCGCAGGTCGCAACGGTCGGGCCAGGGGTCATCCCCCACCCGGATCAGCACCGAGCCTCGCTCCCGACACCGGGCGGTCAGCCGTCGGACGACGATCCCCGACACCCGGTAGCCAGGGGCGACCAGTACCAAGTCCAGGGCAGCGACCAAGGCGGCGACCACCTCCCCCCACACACCGGGCGGTGGCGGATCGACTACAGCCAACCGTTGGAGGTCAACCCCGGCCTCGGCGGCTGAGGCCAGACCCAGGTCACGGTCGCCGACCACCGCAGCCCACGAGCCGGTGACCGTGGCGACCGAAAGAAGGGCCAGAGCCAAAGAACGGGCACCCACACCGGAGATGCCGACCGTGGTCCCTCGCCGCAAGCCGTCGGGAAGTAGACCGGCCAGAGCCGGGG
>JAKUSA010000030.1 GCA_022449565.1 Acidimicrobiales bacterium
ACCGGGTAGACGAAGGCCGGAGCAAGCACTCCTCGCTCGGATTCGTCATCGTCGCTCATGACGAGTGGGGGGCCGAAGCGCTCAGCCGGCGGAAGCAAGGGGTCGAGATCGCGTCGCCGTTCAGTAGCTGTCCGGCGGGCCCGTCGGGCAGCCCGATTTGCCTCACCACCGCATGCCACGGCTGTCGAGAGCTCCCCCGCCTGAATCCGGCCGGCAATGTGGTTGATCAACGCCTGAGGAATATGCCCGGAGAACTCGGTCAACAGGGTGGTTGTCCTGTCCGCACTAATCCGCTGGGCGATCTGACGGCCCGGATCGGGATAACTCCAAAGGCCACCGACCACCGCTATCAGTTCCAAGCCCCGAAGTACGGTTGTTGTTCCCGCGTCGACCGCCGCCGACCGGACAGCGTCCACCATCAACTCCAGAGGGGTGCGGGCCGCCGTGGGGTCCTCGATCCGGTCGGTGACCTGCGCGGCTCCGACAATCACCGGGGTTCGGGGGTCGTAACGCACGGCCAGAGCATGCCCCGGACCTGCCGTGGGCCACTTACCCGGTCGGTGGAGGGCCCGATTCACCCCCGAGCGGGGCCGCGTAGACTACGCCCATGAAATACCGCACCCCCGAGTACCACCCGGCGTTCGAGGAGTATTGCGAGACGATCTTCGAGTTGGCCGAGGATGACTTCGAAGTCATCCAAGCTCGGATTGTCGAGCGCCTAGAGGTCAGCCGTCCAGCGGTCTCCGAGATGATCCATCGGCTGGAGGACGCGGGGCTGGTGAACGTGGCGGATGGGGCCATCAAGCTCACCTCTGACGGTCAGGAGCTGGCCGCCTCTGTGGTGCGACGGCACCGATTGGCGGAGCGGTTTCTGACCGACGTACTGGGTCTGGACTGGACCGATGCCCACCACGAGGCAGGCAAGTGGGAGCACGTCATTTCCCCGGATGTGGAAGACGCGCTCAATCGATTGCTCGGCGAACCCACCACCTGTCCACACGGAAACCCCATCCCGGGAAGTTCCTATCGGAAGCCAGACAGCCACCAGCTCTGCCAGGTTCCGGTCGGCGGTCAGTTCACCGTCAACCGCATCCCCGAGGAGCTGGAGTTCACTCCGGGGTTGCTGGCGTTTCTCGAAGAGTCGTCGTTGATCCCCGGAGAGCGCGGCACTGTGACCGCCTCGTCTCCGGATGGAACGGTCACCGTTGAGATCGACGGTCGTCATGTGGGGGTTGGATCGTTTGCCTCCGAGAGAATTCTGGTGACTACCGCCTGACCCAGTGGGAGGTTCAAGCCGGGAATCGGCCTGGGCGTACAACCAACAGCCATGTCATGGCAGCGCTGATGGCAACGAGTACGAGGGCCAGTACCGCCGTCTCGGCCAGGAACGATGCCTCATAGGTGTTCCAGATCTCGGTGGCTAGCGTGCGGAACCCGATCGGGGAGATCAGCAGGGTGGCTGGAAGCTCCTTCATCGTGGAGAGCATCACCAGACCGGCGCCGGCGGCCAGGCCGGGGGCCATAAGGGGCAGATCAACAGTGGTAACCCGGCGAAGCCGCCCGGCGCCCAACAATCGGGCCGCGTCGTCCATCCTCTGGGGGACGGTGGTTACCGCTACTTGAGCCGTACGCAGAGCCTGGGCCCCGAAATGCACCACGTAGGCGAACACCAGCACCGGCATGGATCCGATCAGGAATTCGAATGGGGAGGCGTGGAGTGTCCAGAAGATGAGTGAAAGAGCCACGACCAGGCCAGGAATGGCGAAGCCGCCTACCACCACCCCGTTAGCGATTCCACCGACCGAAGAACGGTGACGAGCCAGCAGATAGGCCACCGGGAGCAGTACGGCTACGGCGACCACGGCGGTCACCGCGCTGATCCAGATGGTGGACCACGTGGGGCCGACCACATCGGCCCAGTCGAGGCGCAGGCTCGTGCCGGCTCTGCCGTCCAAGTAGGGGAGCAATCCCCAGTCGGCTAGTGACACCGTTGGGGCGACAAGTGCAAGGCCGAGAACCAGTGCACATGCTCCGGTTGCAGCGGTCTTCCACCGGCCCAGAGGGACCAGCAACGCGTATCGATCACCGATCCCCTCGGTCGGGGCGGATCGTCGTGCCACTCTGCGTTCGGCAGTCACTACTGCAAGCGCCAGTGCCACCAGCAAAAGGGCCAGGGTGAAGGAGCGGTCTTGGTCAAACAGTCTGGTTCGGAAGATGGTTTGGGTAAGAGTCTCGAAGCGCATCAAATGGACGGCACCAAAGTCGCTAACCGTGTATAGGAAAACCAGCAGCGAACCGGCGGCGATCGCCGAGGAGGCTTGGGGCAGGACGACCCGTCGGAACGCTCGACCCGGCGTATCACCGAGTAGTCGGGCGTTCTCCTCCAGCGAGGTGGGCATTGCCGAGAGTCGAGCGGCCACCGGAAGGTAGACGTACGGGTAGGTGAAGAGGGTGAGAACCAGCCACGAGCCGAATAGTCCATGGAGTCGCAGTGAGAGGTCCATGCCCAGGGCAGCGAATATGTCGTGGACTATTCCTCCTGGGGTCAGTCCAGAAATGAAAGCCGCTGCTCCAACGAAGCTTGGGTAAACGAGTGGTAGGGGGATGACGATCCGCCAGAAACGGCGCCCCGGGAGGTCGGTGCGGACGGCTAGCCAAGCCAAACCTGTCCCGAGCACGGCTGCGGCGACTGCGACCAAGGTAGCCAGTTGAATCGTGCGCCAGAGGGGTTCAAGAGTTCGGCGCTCCACGAGTAGACCGAGTGGGTTGCCCGACGCGGTTAGGACTCGCCACACCACATAGCCGCCCGGCAGGGCGAAAGTTGCAGCAACAACGACCGCGGCCGTGACCAGCCCTGTCGATGGTCGGGCCCCCCTGGTCCGGCTATTCGCTGGGATTGCCGTCGAGGGAGCGGTCAAGGGTTGATCACTGGTCGAGGATCCCGCTGGCTTCGATGATCTCGATGGTGTGCCGGAACTCCGCGGCCATGTCGTCGATATCAACAGCACCGACCGAATCGGAGGGGATCGGAGGCAGTACCGGACTGGGGTCGATGCCGGTGGCCAGTGGGTACTCGTAGACCGAGTTGGTTAAGTAGCGCTGCTGGGCGTTGGAGAGCACGTGGGCGACCAGCCGGTTGGCCAGGTCCTGGTCGTCACTTTCCTTCAGAATCGCCGCGGTAGCGATGATCATCAGTCCGCCGTCATCGCCGGGTCTAAAGCCATGGTTGGCCGATCGTTGAGCATCGCCGTTGGCTGCTATCTCTTGGAAGTTGTAGTAGTGGTTGACAAGGCCGAAGGTGACCTCGTTGCGTCCCACTGCCTCCACGATCGCTCGGTTCTTTGGGTAGAAGCGGGCACCGTTGGCCACCATGGCGTCGAGCCATGCAATAGCCGCTTCGTCGCCGTTGCGGAGTCGGAACACAGTGAACCAGTCCTGGAACGAGGAGTTGGAACCCGGGATGGCCACCCGCCCCTGGTAGGCGGGTCTGGTCAGATCGAACACGGAGTCGGGTAGATCAGCTTCCGCGACCTCGTCGATGTTGTAGACGAGCACCCGGCCACGGCCGGCGAAGCCCACCCACCTACCATCCGGAGACCGGTGTTGGGTATCGACCCGAGCCAGGACGCCGGCCTCAAGGGGGGAGAGCATTCCGAGGTCGTCGAGGTAGCCGATCGGACCCGGGCTACGGGATAGGAACACGTCCGCTGGGGTCTTGTCTCCCTCCGCCGACAGCGCCAGTGCCAGGTCGTTGGACGAGCCGTAGCGAACTGCGACGTCGATGCCGGTAGCCGCCTCGAAGTCGTCGAAGATAGGGCCGACCAGCTTCTCACTGCGTCCCGAGTAGACGGTGAGGCTCTGGGTTTCACTGTCATTGCCGCAGGAGGGAAGGGCAAGCGTCGTGACGACAAGCAGGGCGACAAGGGGGCAACGCAAGTTCATCTCGGCCGACTCCGTTCGGATCCTCAATATGTATTAAGGGACCCTAATAAGAGATGTATAGGAGTCAAACCGGAAGTACGATGGCTCCGGAACCGGCATAAGCCACTCCAACCCGGTCACCGCGGCTAAATGGCAGGTCTGCAGCCGTCCTGGCTCGGACGGCGACGCCGTCGTCGAGACGCACCACGACCATGGCGTCGTGGCCGTAGTACTCGACCAGCTCGACGGTGCCATCATCTCCGTCGGTTACCGCCAGATCCTCGGGGCGGAGTAGCACCTCGGAGGGTCCACCCGGTGGTGAGGACAGAGGTACGGTCCCTACCGGTGTTGCACAGGTTTCCCCGTGAGACGAGATGGGAAACAGGTTGGCGTCACCCACAAAGGTAGCCACCCACCGGTCAGCGGGGCGGAGGTACAACTCGTCGGGAGTACCAACCTGCGCAATCTGGCCGTCGCGCAACACTGCCACTCGGTCGCCGACCACGAATGCTTCTTCCTGGTCGTGGGTGACGAAGAGTGTCGTGATTCCCAATCCGACCAGTAACTGGTGAATCTCGGCCCGAACCTGGAGTCGGAGTGTGGCGTCGAGGTTCGAGAATGGTTCGTCGAGCAGCAGTACTCCCGGGCGGGGAGCCAGGGCGCGGGCCAGGGCGACGCGCTGTCGTTGGCCCCCCGAGAGGGAGCCTGGCATCCGATGGGCCATCGACTCGAGGCCGACCATGCGCAAGGCTTCCGTTACCCGATCCGAGGATCGCTCGGCACGGGGGAGGCCGTAGGCCACGTTGCGGGACACGTCCAGGTGGGGGAATAGCGCCCCATCTTGGAAGACCATCCCGACTCGACGGCGTTCTGGTGCCAGAAACACTCGATGGTCGGAGACGATTCGCTCTCCGAGGGACACCGAGCCACTGGCTGGCTTTTCAAGGCCCGCTATGGATCGGAGCAGGGTTGTCTTGCCGCTGCCGCTGGGTCCGAGTAGGGCCACAATCTCGCCTGGGTCGACACCTAGCGACACGTCGACGAGGACCGGCGGGCCGTCGTAGGCCACGGTCAGGCCGCTGACGCCTAGGCCCACCTGGCCCGGCCGAGTAGTCGAAGCGGCTCCGATGTTCACCATACCTAACAGGCTACGGGTGGGAAGCCTTGTCTACCAATGGGGAGCGGATATCTCGCTGTGGCCGGTACGCGCTAGATACCGTCAGATTCATGGAAGACATCGGTGTCGGCTGGTGGGGTCTAGTCGCCTCCCTGACCATGGTGGTCGTTACCGCTGGCGTGTCTCTCGGTCTGCGTCTGGGCCTTCACCGAGATGTGATAGTGGCGACGGCGCGGGCCGTCGGCCAGTTGGTACTGGCCGGGTGGGCACTGACCCTCGTCTTGGACGAAACGACTTCGATCATCTGGGCTTGGCTCTGGGTGGGGGCGATGGTGCCCTTTGCCGCTGTTTCAGCGATGCGACGAGAACCTCGCCTTCCAGGTCTCGGCTGGATGACCGCCCTCGGATACCTGCTGGGGCTGGGCATCAGCCTGAGTACGGTTTTCGGTTTCGGGGTCATGCCATTCGAAGCCCGGACGCTGGTCCCGGTTGCCGGCATGGTGGTCGGCAACTCGTTGCGGGTCGTGGTCGTGGCCTCTACCCGTCTCATAGATGGGATCCTTGCTGGTCGTCATGAGATCGAAGCCATGCTGGCGCTGGGGTTCGGCCGCCGAGAGTCCGTTCGTCGCGTCGTCGCTGAAGCCCTTCGACTCTCGCTACGTCCCCAGATAGAGACCACCCGCACGGTTGGGATGGTGTTCTTGCCCGGCCTCTTCACCGGGCTGATTCTGGCCGGAGTGGAACCTCTCGATGCGGCGATCGCCCAGGCGGTCCTGCTCTTCCTTATTCTCGGTTCAGCGGCGTTGACCGGAACGGTTGTAGTCACGCTCGGGGTTCGTCGCTTCCTGACCTCCGACCTGCTCCTTGTGCTACCCGAAGGATCAGTGGATTGAAGGGCTCTCAGCCCGGCGCCCACCCAACGGTGGCGAGCAGGCCCAGCATTTCGACCACTGGCAGCCCGATCACGTTGTCGCGGCTGCCGTCTACCGAGGCGACAAAGCGGGATGCTTCCCCTTGGATTGCGTACCCTCCAGCCTTGTCTAGCGGTTCGCCTCCTTCCACATAACGGGCGATTTCGGTCTCGCCGAGGTTGTGCAGGGTGACCGTGGTGGTCACGGTCGTCGAGGCCCGTCCACCCGGTCCTGAAACAGCGACTCCGGTGATCACCTTGTGAGGTCGTCCCGACAGGCGACGCAACATGTCTTCTGCCCGCTCGGCTGTGCGCGGCTTGCCCAGCACCTCTCCATCGATGACCACCACCGTGTCGGCAGCCACCCCGGGTTCGCCATCCATTACTGCTGTATCGAGCTTGGAGATGGCCAGGCGTTCGACCATTGCCTCAGGTTCCTCCGTGGGCTTTGCCGACTCATCTACCTCAGGGATGCGAACCAACGGGTCGAGGCCAGCCTCCTGCAGTAAGGCAAGGCGCCGAGGTGACCCGGATGCCAATACCAAGCGGTTGACGTCAAGGGCGGCCACAGTGTTCTACCCGCCAGACACCAGCGCCTCAGCTTCAGCCGGTGGTGGAGTGAGGTCGGCCGGGTCGTCCAACCAGCCGACCGGAAGCACAACCGGCTTCGGCCCGTTGTGATGACTCCGTGGGGTGCGAAGCGCAGCCGGATCAAAGGCCATCGCCGGATCCAGATCGGCCAGCAAGTCATCGAGACAGCGTTGGAGATCATCAAGGTTGTCGACCGACTGAAGGTTCCGTCGGATCGACGGACCCGTCGCATAACCCTTTAGATACCAAGCGGTGTGCTTGCGGAAGTCACGGATACCGCGTGGACCAGCCCAGTCGACGAGAAGGCCGGCGTGTTCAACCATCGTTCTCGCTACCGCGACGAGGACCGGTGGGTCGTCCGGTTCAACGCCACCGGTAGCCGGATCCGATCCAAACACTGAAGCCAACTGACCGAAAAGCCATGGCCGGCCGAGACACCCCCGGCCGACCACCACACCGTCACAGCCGGTAGCCCGCATCATCCGCAGAGCGTCCCACGGTTCCCACACGTCGCCGTTGCCGAACACAGGTACCGACGACACTGCCTCTTTGAGGGCCGCCACCGCTGCCCAGTCGGCTGAACCCGAGTAAAGCTGCTCGGCGGTCCGAGCATGGAGGGCCACGGCGGCCACGCCTGAGGACTCGGCGATATGTCCGGCCTCCAGGTAGGTGAGGTGCTCCTCGTCAGTGCCTTTCCGGAACTTGACCGTCACCGGAACGCTGTCCGCCGCGTCGACCACGGCTGAAACTATTGATCCGAACAGGCGGGGTTTGAGCGGTAGGGCCGCCCCGCCCCCCCGCCGGGTCACTTTGGGCATCGGGCAACCGAAGTTCAAGTCAATGTGGTCGACCCGACCCTCACCAGTTAGCAGTTTTGTGGCCGCGGCGATGCTTTCCGGTTCGGTGCCGTACAACTGGATGCTGCGGGGCGCCTCGTCGGCGGCGAATCCGCTGAGTCGATGGGTCTTGGCGTGGCCCTCCAGTAATCCCCGGGCGGTGATCATTTCGCTCACGTACAGGCCGGCCCCGTAGCCCCGGCACAAAGTCCGAAATGGAGCGTTGGTCACCCCAGCCATAGGTGCCAGCACCACTGGGGGCCACACTTCGATCGGGCCAATCAGAGCAGCAGCGAACTCCCCTGGGGACGCCAGTGCTACTTCACCGTTGATCTCAGAGCGCAGACCCACCCCACAAGGGTAGAGCGGAGGCTTCCTGCTATTAGCGGGCTAGTCGGAATCCGTGGTGACCGAGGGTGCTGTCTGGTAGTAACCCCAGACGGGCTCCTACCCGGTAGCGGTGGCAGTAGCTGTCGTGGCACAGGTACGACCCGCCCTTGGCCACTCGGTCAAGGCCCATCGGTGGTCCCGAGGGGTCGAGCAGAGGGTCTTCGTCCGAATGGTGTGCTGTGAACCAGTCGGCGCACCACTCCCATACGTTTCCAGAGCAGTTGTAGAGCCCGTAACCGTTGGGTTCGTACTCGTCGACCGGGCAGGTCCCGGCCCAGCCATCCTCGGCGGTGTCCTCGACCGGAAAGGTCCCGGTGAAGATGTTGCACCGATGCCGACCGTTCGGGGCGGTCTCGTCTCCCCATGGCAGGCGCTTCTGGTCAAGGCCGCCCCGGGCCGCGTACTCCCATTCGGCCTCGGTTGGTAGTCGGCCGTCGGCCCAGGCGGCGAACCCCACCGCATCGAACCAGGAAACGTGGACTACCGGGTGGTGCCACCGGTCGCCGTTGGCGGTGAGGCGGGAGTCCGGACCCTCCGGGTGTCGCCAGTCGGCGCCTTCCACCTGCCGCCACCACTCGGCCCCCAGCACCCCCCTGGTGGGCGGGAAGTCGTCGGGCAACAGGCCGGCGAACACGAAGGACCAACCCTCTACCTCAGCGGTCGTCCGGTGCCCCGTGGCGCCGACGAACTCCGCGAACTCGGCATTGGTGACCGCGGTGGCGGAGATGGCGAAGCCCGACAGGGTCACCTCCCGTACCGGTCCTTCCCCGTCGGCCGGGTAGGCGTCTTCCTCGTTGCCCATCTCGAACGTTCCCCCAGGAAGTTCGATCAGGCCACCTAGCGGGTCAGCGTCCATCACCCGCGGTGGTTCGGCCCAGGTCGGCCACGAAGGCCCGTACCGCGGCAGCCACCTCTCCGGAGGCCTTGGCGTGGACCATGTGACCCGCCTCGGGAACGATGACGGTCGCCCGGACGTCGAGATGGCGTTCGAACACGGCAACCGAGGCGGCGAAACGTCGATCTCGTTCGCCCAACACCACCAGGGTGGGGGCGGTGATCTCGGCCAGGCGGTCGATGACCAGCGAGTCGACGTGCAGGGAAAGGCCCTCGGCGCCCTCCGGGAGGTCCAGGTCGGTCACGGCGGCCCGCACCGAATCGTTCCACTCCCGGCGCGACTCGTCCTTACGGAACCCCGGTCCGGTAGCCACCAGCACCAGGCCGGCCACCTCGTCGGGTCGCCCCAACGCGTAGGCCAGCGACAGGTAGCCGCCCAGGCTGTGGCCGATGAGGACGGCCGGCCTGCCTGCCGCGTCAAGCACCGCCGCGAGGTCGTCTAGGGCGTCGGACCGTCCGTAGCAATCAGGCGGGGGGGTATCGCTAGCCCCGTGACCCCGAAGGTCCCAGGTGGTGACCCGATGGTCAGCGGCCAGGTCGGTGGCCAGGGCGTCCCACACCGACCGATCGTTGGCCCACCCGGTGGTGCACACCAGGTTGGGTCCCTCCCCCCGGGTGTCGGCGGCCAAACGGACACCACTGTTGGCCACCTCCAGGGGAGTGGCAATCACCGCAGGTCCCTGAAGCAGGCGCGGATGTCGTCGACCAGGAGACCAGGGGTCTCCAGGGCGGCGAAGTGACCGCCCCGGTCGTTTTCGGCCCAGAACACCAGGTTGTGGGCCGCCTCCACCCACCGGCGGCGGGCCGCGAACAACTCCCGGGGGAACACCGACACCCCTAACGGCACGTCGCCGGTGGTGCCAAACCCCGCCTCGAGGGTGCGCATCAGTTCGAAGTAGATGCGGGTCGAGGAGTTCGCCGTTCCAGTGAACCAGTAGACGGACACGTTGGCCAGGATGGTGTCCCGGTCCACCGCGGTGAACGGATCCCCGTCGTGGTCGGTCCAGCCGTGGAACTTCTCGCCGATCCAGGCCAGCAGGCCAGCCGGGCTGTCGTTGAGGCCGGTGCCCAGCGTCTGGGGGCGGGTTTGCTGGATCCGGAAGTAGCCGTTGTCCTCGGCCTGATACCAGGCGGCTCGGTCGAACACCGTCTGCTCGAACGGACTGAGGTCCTCCATGTCGTCGGGTTGGCCAGGCGGTCGGGTGGTGATCATGTTCACGTGGCAGCCCGCCACGTGTTCCGAATCGGTGCGGGCGATTTCCTGGGAGATGATCGACCCCCAGTCACCGCCCTGGACCCCGTAGCGGTCATAGCCCAACCGGGCGGCCAGGGTGGCGAAGGCCCGGGCGATGCGGGTGGGCCCCCAGCCCCGGTCGGTGGTCGGGCCCGACCAGGCGTAGCCGGGGAGCGACGGGGCGACCACATGGAAGGCGTCAGCTGGGTCGCCACCGTGGGCCTTCGGGTCGGTCAGCGGGCCGATGATGTCGAGGAACTCGACCACCGAGCCCGGCCAGCCGTGGCTGATCACCAAGGGCAGGGCGTCTGGGCTGGGGGAGCGTTGGTGGATGGCGTGGATCCGCTGGCCATCGATCTCGGTAGTGAGGTGGTCGAAGGCGTTCAGACGGTCCTCGGCGGTCCGCCAGTTGAATCCGTTGGCCCAGTAGTCGGCCAGGTCCCGTACCCAGTCGGCGTCCACCCCGTAGTCCCAGCCCACACCGGGGATCCGGTCCGGCCAGCGGGTGCGGGCCAGCCGGTCCTCCAGGTCGGCGATCTCGTCGTCACCGATGGCGACGGTGAACTCATTGACGGTGTCGGACACGGTTCAATCTCCCGGTGGGACTCCGGATTCAACCCTAACCGAGCGCAAATTGCCTGTCGGAGTCGCCGCTTGCCGCTAGGCGAGGAAGAATGAGTATGGCGGCGCAGTAGACGGCCAGCCCGAGGGCCGGGACCATGCGGAATCCGTACACCATCGTAAAAATGGTGGTGAGTACAGACCCGACCACCAGGCTCTGAAGACGATGTTGTGGCGAGAGTAAGTTGGCTGCCCGTGGAACTAGATGGGGCACGGGTGTTGGTGACCGGAGGGTCGGGAGGAATCGGGTCGGCCCTGGCCAGGGCCTATGCAGCCGCCGGCGCGAAGGTGGTGGTGTCGGCCCGTACTGCCGGGAAGTTAGCCGACCTGGCTAACGAAATAGGCGGAGCGTTCCACGTCGCTGACCTGGCCGATCCAACTGTCGTGGAATACCTCGTCGAGGAGGTCGAAGCAGCGCACGGACCGGTGGATGTACTGGCTAGCAACGCGGGCATCGAGACCGTCGACCCGGTTGCCACTATCGACCCAGAGACAGTCCGAGCGGCGGTTCGGATCAACCTGGAGGCGCCCATGGTGCTGACCCGGAAGGTGCTGCCGGGGATGCTTGAGCGGGGGCGAGGCCACCTGGTGTTTACCTCCTCGTTGGCTGGCACCGTCGGATTTCCCGGGATGGGCCCCTACTGCGCCACCAAGGCCGGTTTGAACAACTTTGTCTCGGTGCTGCGCATCGAACTCAAGGACACCCCGATCCGGACCACCCTGGTTGCCCCGGGCCCGGTCGACACCCGCATGTGGGACGCGGTCGTTGAGGCGTCACCGAGTGTGCAGCGCACGGTGCGACGCCTTGAGCTTTTTCGGCTGCTTCCGATTCTCTCCCCGGAGCGGTTGGCCGCCCGGGTGGTGGCCGCCACGCGGGTCGGACGTAGGCACGTTCGGCATCCCCGGCGGTTGGCTCTCAACTTCCTACTGGGCGAGGCGCCCCGTCGGATCACCGAGGCCACCCTGGCCGGGGTGCGGATCGACCCCCTGGACCGGTCCGCCTGAGAGGGAGGCTGGGGATCAAAGGTCGGGGGGCCCGACCGGTCAGGCGTGCTCGGCCAGCTCTCGTAACCGGCCCAGGACGTATGCCGGATCGCCACCCACCGGGCTGACGTTCAGGCTGGTCACGCCGGCCTCCTTGTAAGCGGCTAGCCGGTCGACGACGTAGGCCTCGTCACCGCACAGGGTGGTGTTCTCGATCAACTCGTCGGGCAGTGCCGCCATGGCCTCGTCGCGGCGCCCGTCCAGGTAGGCGTCCTGCACCGCCTCCGCCTCGTCGGCGAATCCGTACCGGCAGCAGAGATCGTTGTAGAAGTTCTTGCCTTTCGCCCCCATGCCACCGATGTAAAGGGCGGCCATGGGCCGAGCCCACTCCCGGTACTGGGCCGCGTCGTCGCCTATCGCCACCAGGCCTCCGGCCACCACGTCCAGGTCGCCCAGGGCCGGGTCGCGTCGGGCCAGGCCAGCCTGCACGGCGTCACCCCATACCCGCTCCATGCGCTCGGGGTACACCATGAACGGCAGCCAGCCGTTGGCGGTGGCCGCTGTCTCCTCCACACTCCGTGCGCCCAGAGAAGCGACATAGATCGGGATGTCTTCCCGCACCGGGTGGTTGATGATCTTCAGGGCTTTCCCGAGGCCGGTGCCCTCCCCAGGCGGCATCGGCAGGGTGAACACCTTGCCGTTATAGGACAGCGGTTCCCTTTTCCAGGCCATCCGGCAGATCTCTATGATTTCCGACAGGCGGGTCAGTGGCATGGTGTAGGGCACCCCGTGGAACCCCTCGATGACCTGTGGTCCTGAGGCACCCAGGCCGAGGGTGAAACGACCGCCGGACAGGGCGTCGAGGCCGGCGGCTGTCTGGGCCAGGGTGGCCGGGGTGCGGCTGTAGGTGTTGAGAATCCCGCTACCTAGGCCCACCGTGTTGGTGGTGGCGGCCAGAAAGCCCAGCAGGCTTACCGCGTCGAAGCCGTAAGCCTCGGGGATCCAGATCATGTCGACTCCAGCGGCTTCCAGGTCACGGGCCTGGGTGGCCGCCTCGGACGGGTCGGTGGAGTAGTTGAGCAGGGTGGCGATACGCATGGACGGGATCTTCCCATTCGGGACCTCGGGCTGCTCAGTCGGCGCCCCTTTCCTGCCGTGACGGCGATTTCGGTCTCGGGACTGTCGGGTCATCGGTCACAGGGCGCCCGGCGTTCCGATCTGCCTCACCTACCATCGGGTGATGGCCCGAGGAGGAAACGGCAATGCCGAACCGCTGATGCCGGCCGTCGGATTCGAATTGGCCACCCGAGCCGCGTGGGCGGCCTTGGCCGAGGAGGCCCTCGACGGCCGTACCGCGGACTCCCTGTCCACTACTACGCGCGACGGCATTGAACTACCGCCGGTCTACGGACCCGACTATCTCGTAGGGAGAGTCGACCCATCGGGAATGCCGGGTAGCAGCCCTCACACCCGGGGCGCTACGTCGACCGGCCCGGTAGACGGGGCATGGGACGTACGGGCCCTGGTGGCTGACGCCGGGCCGCAGGCTGCCAACGCCACGGCGCTCGATGAGTTGGCGCGCGGCTCCACGTCGCTGCTTGTCGATCCGACGGCTATCGGCCTGGCGGCCGCGGGTGATCTAGCCGAGGTCCTCGACAACGTCCATCTCGAAATGGCCGGCGTATGGCTGGTCCCCGGACCCAAGGCTGATGGGCCGGCCCGCTGGCTGCTTGATCTGTGGGACCGTCGGGGTGTCGCCGCGCCTGACCGGCGAGGCGGTCTCGGACTGGACCCACTGGGCGTGGCCGCCCGTCACGGAACCCCCCAGGAGTTCAGCAGTGACCTAGCTGTCCTGGCTGCCGCGGTGGCCGATACACCGGGGGTTAGGGCAGTCACCGTCGACGCTACGCCGTACGCGGAGGCTGGCGCCTCTGAGGCCTGGGAGTTGGCCTGCTCGTTGGCCACCGGGGTGGCCTACCTCCGGTCTCTCACCGACGCCGGGCTGGGGCTCGATGACGCCCTGGGTACCCTCGCTTTCACCTACTCGGCCGACACTGACCAGTTCGCCACGATCTCCAAACTACGGGCTGCCCGTCGCCTCTGGGACCGGGTGGCCGAGGCGTGTGGCGCCCCACCGGACCAGCGGGCCCAAGTCCAGCACGCTCTCACTTCGGCGGCCGTCCTGGCCCGGACCGACCCGTGGGGCAACCTGCTGCGCAACACGGTGGCCGCCTTTTCAGCCGGGATTGGCGGAGCCCGGGCAATAACCGTGCGACCCTTCGATTCGGCTATCGGTCGCCCGGACGAGTTCGGGCGGCGGACCGCCCGCAACACCCAGCTGCTGCTCACCGAGGAGGCCGGCGTGGCTCGGGTAGTCGACCCGGCCGGTGGTTCCTGGTACGTCGAGGACCTTACCGATCGTCTGGCTGAGGCGGCTTGGGAACGATTTCGGTCCCTCGAGGCCGACGGGGGCATGGCCGTCGCTCTGGCCAGTGGCCGTATCGCCGCCGAGGTCGATGCTGCCTGGGAGGTTCGTGAGGCCCGCCGGGCTTCTGGCCAGGAACCGATCATCGGAGTGAGCATCCACCCCGACCTCGACCAGGTACCCCTGGAGCGGCCGGCCGGCCCGCCGACGCCCTCCGGTCCCATGCCGCTACGCCGTCGGTCGGCGGCCTTTGAAGCTACCCGGCCCGGTACCGGCCTCGACGCTGGGAGCCCGGACTGATGGGTGCCATCCCGGATTTCGCCCACCTCGACCTGGGACAGCCCTCGCCTGAGAACCGAGGCGACTGGGAGCGGCGCCTGGCGGCCTCGGGCCGGACAGTCCAGGACTTGGTCTGGGACACCCCCGAGGGGATCGAAGTCCGACCGGTCTACACGGCAGCGGACTGCGAGAGCCTGGACTTCCTAAACGGCTGGCCGGGTATCGCCCCCTACCTGCGGGGCCCCTACCCGACCATGTACGCCACTCGACCATGGACGATCCGCCAATACTCAGGATTCTCGACTGCCGAAGAGTCCAACGCCTTCTACCGGCGCAACCTGGCCGCCGGCCAGCGGGGCCTTTCTGTGGCCTTCGACCTGGCCACTCACCGGGGCTACGACAGCGACCATCCCCGAGTGGCCGGCGACGTTGGTATGGCCGGGGTGGCCATCGACTCGATCCTTGACATGCGGACCCTCTTCGAGGGGATTCCCCTTGGGGAGATGAGCGTGTCCATGACCATGAACGGGGCGGTACTGCCGATTCTGGCCCTCTACGTAGTCGCCGCCGAGGAGCAGGGCGTTGCTCCTCACCAGCTAACCGGGACCATCCAGAACGACATCCTCAAAGAGTTCATGGTCCGCAATACCTACATCTACCCGCCGGGCCCGTCGATGCGGATCATCTCGGACATCTTCGCCTACACCAGCGCCGAGATGCCCCGATTCAACAGCATTTCCGTGTCCGGGTACCACATGCAAGAAGCGGGGGCGACCGCCGACCTCGAACTCGCCTACACCCTGGCCGATGGCGTCGATTACGTCCGTGCCGGTCTGGCCGCCGGCCTTGACGTGGACTCCTTCGCCCCGAGGCTCAGCTTTTTCTGGGGCACTGGCATGAACTTCTTCATGGAGGTGGCCAAACTGCGGGCTGCCCGCCTCCTCTGGGCCCGGCTGATGGCCGACTTCGAACCCTCCGACCCCCGGTCACTGGCCCTGCGCGCCCACTGTCAGACCTCGGGGTGGAGCCTCACCGCCCAGGACCCCTACAACAATGTGGTCCGGACCTGCGTGGAGGCCATGGCTGCCACCCAGGGCCACACCCAGTCGTTGCACACCAACTCGTTCGATGAAGCTCTGGCCCTCCCTACCGACTTCTCGGCCCGGATCGCCCGAAACACCCAACTGTTTCTCCAGCAGGAAGCCGACACCTGCCGGGTGATTGACCCGTGGGCGGGCAGTTACTACGTGGAGCGGCTCACTGGCGACCTAGCCGCCCGGGCCTGGGAGCACATCACCGAGATCGAAGAGACCGGTGGCATGGCCCGGGCCATCGAGGCCGGTATCCCCAAGCTGCGGATCGAAGAGGCAGCGGCCCGCACCCAGGCCCGGATCGACTCGGGCCGCCAGGCGGTGATCGGCGTCAACCGGTACCGCTTAGAGGTCGAGGACCGCCTGGAGGTTCTCAGGGTCGACAACGCCCAAGTCCGCCACGGGCAGGTGGCCAAGTTGACTGAATTGCGGGCGCAACGGGACGAGAAGGCTTGCCGGGAAGCCCTCCGATCGCTCACCTTGGCGGCGACCAGCGACGGAAACCTCCTGGCCGCAGCCGTCGACGCTGCCCGAACGCGGGCTACGGTCGGCGAAATCAGCGACGCGCTCGAGGAGGTCTTCGGGCGCCACGTGGCGGAGGTACGAACCATCTCCGGGGTTTTCTCAAGCGAGGTCGGGGACGGCGACCGGGTGCGCGCC
>JAKUSA010000031.1 GCA_022449565.1 Acidimicrobiales bacterium
CCTGCCACCGAGTTGCCCCCCTGGCTCTGGGGCTCTCCAGCAGTGGGTTGAGCGAACCGTAGGCCCGGTCCGGGCCCTTCCTCGCTCCCGCGGCCAACCAAGGCCCGGATGCCGAGGAAACTCACGCCGAGGAGAGCGAGCACCAGCAGCCCCCCGAGGGCCCGACGGAGGACCGCTGTCTGCAGCTCCCGAGCCAGAGCCGCCTCGTCACGTCTCTCCGCCCGGGAACGTGGTCCGAAGGCCTCGGACCGGTTTCCGCCACTGAGGAGCGTGGCCCACCTCTTGACCGTCTCGTCGGGGAAGGTCAGGGCTAGACGGGCGAACTCCTCCTCCTCATCGGGACCGAACAGTAGGAGCAGGTCGTTCTCTCGGGCCATCTCCACCGGATCGGCCCGGAACTCCAGCTGACGCTCGCCAGCTAATTGGGTCAAGAAGGCTCGGATCTGCCGGTCGGCCTCGTTGGCGTTGAGGCGGGCGCCACGCCTTACTGGGTAAGCGGAAACGGGCGACACGGCCCTCCGACCGACGCGAAAGAAGGCCGAGCGGCGGCTACGCGCCGCCCCCTCCGATCCGACCTTCTTCCCGGCGGGTACCGGGTCCGGGGTAGCGGAACCATCCCGGGTGTCATCCGTATCGTCGGTAGGAGCGCGATCCTCTCCGGAGGGCTTCTCGTCGGTCATTGTCGGTACGCCCAGAGCACGGCCCGAGGCTACGCAAACAGCAGCTCCCAGGTCGGGCACCTTCGGAGGCCCGCGATGACCTCCCCGCCGGTGACAGGACGGTTATCCTTGCGGGTCGGGCGGTGATACCACCGGCCCCGCCGAAAGCTTCGAGGAGCGTCGACCATGTCCCGGCGGCCGGGCCCACAACTCGTTCTGGCCGGCTTGCTCGGGGCACTCACCTTCGCCTGCGGTGGATCAGACCGTGGTATCGAGCCGACGACCGTTGGGCCATCCTCCACGGTCTTGGTTGCGGCCACGACCACCCCCATGGCCGCGACTAGCCAGGCAGTCGAGAACCAAACCACGGCAATGAGCGCCGATTCGGTCCCGGCCGCCACGACCCCTGACCCTTCGGTCACAGTGGCACCAACGCCCCAGGCTCCCGACCCGGGTGACGATCCCGCCACTGACTACGCGACCCTCGATCCGGTGGGTGGTGAAGCGACCACCGGTTACATGGCCCTCGGCCCAGCCATTGGGGAGTCCGAACTGATTCTCGACCGGGCCCATCCGTTCCAGAGCCTCGACTTCTTCTGTGTTCCCTATCCGCCTGTCCAGGAGGAGGAGGTGGATGTCACAGTGGTGGTGGAACACGGGGACTACCTATACCGGATTGCCGACCGCTACGACGTCACAGTCGAGGAGTTGGTCCGCCTCAACAACATCGCTGACCCGAACCTATTGTTCGTCGGCCAGGAACTCCTGGTCGGCGAGAAGGTGCCGGCCGGCCTCGGGCCCCAGGCTATGGGTCGGGGTATCACTACCGAGGCCGTCACTATCGTCCAGTTACGGACTCGACTGGAGGAACTCGACCAGCTCGGATTCGGCACCGAGACCGGCGACCTAGTCTCCATGTTCGAGGCCTTCGTCGGAATCGTCAACGACGAGTGCTGGGGTCTCCACGGGCGCCGGTTGGACCTCCGGTTGGTGGAGGCTTCCGCTCTCGGCGGCGCGGGCGTCGATCTCGACACGCTTCGAAACGCCGCTTGCCTAGAGGCCACCAAATCGATCCCGGCGGTCATAGTCCTCAACGCCAGTGGACTGGCCGGTACGGCCAGTCATTGCATCACCGTCGACAACCAGACGGCGTTCGTGTCCAGCGATCCACAGCCATCGAGCATCGTCGCCGCCGCGGACGGGCGTCTCCTCTCCGATACCTTCGGAGCCGAGCAAGCCATGGAGTTGATGGTTACCACGGTCGACCAGGCCGGGCTTCTCGACGGCCAGAACATCGTGGTGATCGCCCCCGACACCCCGACCCAGGCCCAGTCGGTTGAGGTCGGCCTGACCGATACGCTGCGCCGGCTCGGCCACAACCCCGCCGTCCACCTCATCGGATGCGAGGGTACCGTCTGGTGTCGGACCGGCCTCGAGGCGGCAGTGTCCAGGATGGCCGAACAGGGCGTCGATGTGGTCTTCCCGACACTGAACCTGGTTTCACTCCCCGAACTGGTCGTGGCGATGGTGGCTAGCGGAGCGCCTAAGCCCCTGATCGTCCAATCCGCCTTTAACCAGCACGGCACCGACGGGGCCGCCGAGCTAGTCCTTCGGTACGGCGGTTCCGAGGCGGCGCGGTTCTACGACGGCGCCGTATTCGTCGGCCATCTCGACACGGGCCGACACCGCCTGGGTGGATACTCCCTGCAGTCTTTCGACGAGATGTGCAACGACGAGTACAGCCGGGTCACCGGGCAGGCCCGTGCCGACGCTCTACGACGGGACGACGCCGTCTACGACACCGTGGCTAGGACGTGCGCCATGGTGCGATACGTAGCGCGAGCCCTCTACGACGCCGGACCGAACCCGACCCGGCGAGCCGTCCACGAGGCGCTCGCCGCCCTGGGGCCCGTCGACAGCCCGGGAATGCTCCCCGGCTCGTTTACCCCGGGCAAGGGCAACCGTCCCGACCTTGTCCAGGTCCTCACCTACGAGTACCCCTGCCGCCACGGGTCTGGTTACCGAGCCTCCGGGGATGAGCCTGGCGGCTGCATGATCCC
The DNA here is from genome assembly GCA_022449565.1 of Acidimicrobiales bacterium. Taxonomy (GTDB): domain Bacteria; phylum Actinomycetota; class Acidimicrobiia; order Acidimicrobiales; family MedAcidi-G1; genus JAKUSA01. The sequence continues at coordinate 2,720 of JAKUSA010000031.1, forward strand.
AACCGCTGAGGTCAGGGCCATCGACTGAACCAATCCGGGCCGGGCCGGACCAGCCCAGGAATCGGTCCCCTCTCAGGGCCGGACCTCGTAGTAGATGTTGGTCGGATCGTCGAGGTCGTGGCGTGCGAAACGGGTAAATCCAGCCTCCATGGTGAGCTCGGCCAGGCGCTCGGGATGTAGGCCGAGGGTACCCAACCCGAGGGTGTCATGGTCCGACATCGCCGACGACAGGCAGGTCGCCACCGAGGTCGCGTACATCATGGGCAGCACGGGGTTCTTCAGGTTGGCCGACCAGTGAGGGGACGATCTGATCTCCTTGACGACCAGGGTCCCTTCGTCAGTGACCGCCTCCCGAATGGCGGCCAAGGTCCGGTCGGGACGGGGCATGTCGTGAAGGCAGTCCATAGTGAGGACCAGATCCACATCGCCAGAGGGCGGCACTTCCTCGCCGCCAGCCCTGACAACCGAGATGTTGTCTCGGTCGGCGAAGCGCTCCCTAGCAGTGTCGATGGCCCGGACTGACGGGTCGTAGCCCACGTATGTGGAAGCCGGAAAGGCATCCGCCATGAGCTCGAGGGCCAACCCGGTGCCGCAGCCTACGTCGAGTACCCGCGCCCCGGCCTTGAGCTTGTCCTCCACGCCATCGAGGAGCGGGAGAAGCACCGGCACGAGCAGGGCCCGCGACATCGGCCCGCACATGGCCTCCACCGCGTGCTCGGACCCTTCACCCTGTCCGTCGTAGTCAAGGCCGGTCCCTGTCCGGAAGGCGTCGGCCAACCCGTCAACCACCTCCCGGGGTCGTAGGTTGGCGAATACGGCCGCCGCATAGGTGGGCTCCCCTCTCCGGGCCAGCACCGCAGCTGCCTCTGCTTCAAGGGTGAACACGTCACCATCCTCAGTGGCCAACAGCCCGGCGGCGCCGTGGCAGCGGAGCCACTCCAGCAGCCACCGCTCATGGCAACCGGTGGAGGAGGCGAGTTCCCCGGCGGTCAACGGTCCGGCACCGTCCATGGCCTCGTAGAGCCCGAGGCGGTGCCCGAGGTGGATCATCAACGAGACCATCTCTCCCTGCTTGAAGACCCAGGTGGTCAGCGCGTACCGACGCACCAGGTCGATGTCAAGGTTCTGCCCCTCGGCCACGTCCATCCTTCCCTCGTCAGGCAGTTCGCCTGACCCAGATCCGCCCGTCGACCTCGCGACAGGGGTGGACATCGATATCACCCTTTCGGTCGCGACGCCCGCCCATGTTGGCCTTCCATCCCTCACCGCTGGTCGTGAAGCGCCAAAAGTGGGCCAGGCAGACCAGTTCCTCACCATCCACCGAGCCCTCCTGGGCAAGATGCGACCACTGGTGGGGGCAGCGGGCTTCCATGACGCACACTTCGCCAAGGGCGGTCCGCCAAACCACCAAGTCGTCAACTCCATGCACCGCCTCAACCACCGATCCGGGTCCTGGCGGTTCTACCTCCAAGGCCTCCCAATCCCCATCGGGACCGTGGGAGGGACGCTCCTTCGACTGGCCGACCACCGCCTCAGACATCCAAGTAGCGTGTGACGGCAATCGCTGAGCCCACCATGCCGATTGCCGCACCGATCACCAGCATCCAGATGCTGGTGTTCCACACGTAGCCGTCTGGCACGGCGAACCCGCGGAACAGTGGAACGGCCTCCGACTCCTGGAAGTAGGCCAGCACCCGGTTGTCGACCACGAACAGTGCCGGAATGGCCATCGCGGCACCGAAGAGGCCGTGGATGGTGCCCTCGAGCATGAACGGGATTCGGATGAACCAATTGGTGGCCCCCACCAACTTCATCACCTCAATCTCCTCACGTCGGGCCCCGATCGCGGTGAAAACAGTGTTGAGGATTAGCACCGCGGAGACGGCCACGAGAACCACCGCGGCGAACAGCAGGGCCTGGCTAACCCGGGTGGAAAAGTCCTCGATCTGTCGGATGGCCTCGGTGGCCGTCGCCACCTCCTTGACGCCGGGTTGCTCCCCGAATTGGCGAGCCAGTTCCGCGACGTTGTCGGCGTCTGGGTTCGCGGGGACAATCCGATAGGAGGGGGGCATGATGTCGGGCGTAACGCTTTCCACCAACTCCGGCTTGTCGGAGAAAAGTTCCCGAAACTCCTGGTAGGCCGCCGCCTTGTCGATGTAGGTGTACTCGGCGATCGCCGGACTGGTACCTAGGACGTCTCGGATCGCCGCGTCCTGCTCGGATAGGACATCGGCGTTCATGAAAACAATGAACTCGACGCCCTCCTGGAACTGGGCGGTCGCCCGCTCCGCGCCCTCGCGAATAAGCAGCGAGGAACCAACCAGCGACAGTGAGATAGCGACGGTAAGGATGGCGGCCAGAGTGAGGCTGAGATTTCGCCAGAGGCTGACCAGGGTCTCCCGGAGGAAGTACCAGACGCGGAAGACCATCTCAGCCGACCGTCGGGGTCCCGGGCTGCCCAATCATTCGTACACCCCACGCGACTCATCGCGGACGACAACTCCGCGGTCAAGTTCGATCACCCGACGACGCATCGTGTCGACGATTCCCCGGTCGTGGGTGGCCATCAGCACCGTGGTGCCGCTGCGGTTGATGCGATCCAACAGTCGCATGATTCCAACCGACGTGGCCTGGTCCAGGTTTCCGGTCGGCTCGTCGGCCAGCAGGATTAGGGGCTGGTTGACGAACGCCCGGGCGATCGACACCCGCTGTTGCTCGCCGCCCGACAACTCCTCGGGAAAGCGCTCCGACTTCCGGCCGAGCCCGACCAAATCGAGGATCGCCGGGACCTTCCTCCGGATCACCGGCCGGGGCCGCCCGATCACTTCGAGGGCGAAGGCCACGTTCTCGGCCACCGTCTTCTTGGGAAGCAACTTGTAGTCCTGGAAGACGTATCCGATGCTCCGGCGCAGGTAGGGCACCTTCCACGAGCTGAGGGTTCCCACGTCCTTGCCAGCAACCATGATCGTCCCTGCAGTCGCCAACTCCTCGCGGTTCACCAGACGGAGGAAAGTGGACTTCCCGGAGCCGGATGGACCCACGAGGAAAACGAACTCGCCCCGCTGGATCTCAGCGGTGGCGTCCCGGAGGGCTACCACCTCCCCCTTGTAGGTCTTGGTCACCCCTTCGAGCCGTATCACCGGCAGGCTCCCCTGGGCCGACCCCCTGGCAATCCGGCCCGCTGGTTTCGCGGGACCGGAACGGATCTGCGGCTCAGCACGGCGGGCAACGTACCAGAGGCCCGATGGCCGGACGCGGCGGCTACCCGGACCCGTCTGGTCATTCAGGACCTCCGGAACGGGCCCATCGGAGATAGGCCTCCATGAATCCGTCGACGGCGCCATCAAGGACTGATGCCACGTCGCCCACCTCATGTTGGGTCCGCAGGTCCTTGACCATCTGGTACGGCTGAAGCACGTAGGAACGGATCTGGCTGCCGAAGTCCACCCTGGACCGCTCACCGCCGATCTCAGCCAACTGTTCCTCTCGATGTTGCCTTTCCAGATCCAGCAGCTTGGCGGCCAGCATCTGCATGGCCCGCTCTCGGTTCTGATGCTGACTCCGTTCGTTCTGGCAGGAGGTGACTAGGCCCGTCGGCAGGTGGGTGATCCGGACGGCCGAGTCGGTGACGTTCACATGCTGCCCTCCGGCCCCGGACGAGCGGTAAGTATCGATCCGCAGGTCGCCCTCGTCGATCTCCACCTCGTCGGTCACCTCGTCGAAGAACGGCACCACCTGGAGCGAGGCAAATGCGGTCTGGCGTTTAGCTTCCTTGTTGAAGGGTGAAATGCGGACCAGTCGATGGACGCCCCTCTCCCCTTGGAGCAATCCGAAGGCGTGGCGCCCGCGGATGATGAATTCGGCGGAACTGATCCCAGCCTCGGTTCCCACCGAAACTGAATCCAACTCGATGCTTAGGCCCCGTCGTTCGGCCCAGCGGGTGTACATGCGTAAAAGTATTTCCGCCCAGTCCTGGGCGTCGGTACCTCCGGCCCCGGACTGGATGTGGCAGACCGCGTCGCCGTCGTCGTACTCGCCGGAGAAGAGCGACCGCACCTCGAGGGCTTCGAGTTCGACATAGAGGGCGTCAACTACCTCGGTGATCTCCGACTCTAGGCTTTCCTCGTCCTCCTCGACTGCCAACTCGGCGAGGGTCTCAACGTCCTCCAGACGGGCCACCAGGCCGGCGTGGTGGTCGAGATCCTCGATCACCCGGGACAGATCCACCTGGACCCGTCGACCTCGGTCCTGGTCGTTCCACAGGTCCGGGTCGGCCATCTCTTCTTCAAGTTCCGCACGTCGGGTACCGAGTTCTTCAATGCGTAGGTAGCCGCTGGCCTGGTCAAGCCGCTGCCGGAGCGCCACCAGGTCGGGGGCGAAATCACGCATCTCAGCCCACCGACCCCTTCGGGGGGAACGACGCGTCCGTTGCGCAGGTCACTGCACTCTTCTCCCCACGCCTGATCAGCGGCCGTGGCAATGCTTGAATTTACGCCCGGATTGGCAGGGGCAGGCGGCATTCCGGGGTGTCGCCTCCCATTGGGTGTTCACCTTCTGCTCCTTGGGAGCAGGAGCCGACTCCTTGACCGGCTCGGGCATCCCGGCGGCCATGGCCATCGCGGCAGCACCTTCAACCGGGCCCTCCGGTCCACTGGTCACCAGTTCGGCGGGCTGGAGGGCCCGCTCCTCACTGGTCACCTGGACCCGCATGACGTAGCGGAGAAAATCACGGTGTAGCAGGTCTGTAAGTTCCTCGAAGAGGGCATAGCCCTCCCGCTGCCATTCGGTGCTCGGGTCTCGTTGGCCCAGCGCCCGCAGGTGGATGCCCTCCCGGAGGTGATCCATCTCGTAAAGGTGTTCCCGCCAACGTTGGTCGATGATGCGAAGCATCACCTGACGTTCGACTTCCCGCAGAGTGTCGGTGCCAAGCTCGGTCTCCCTGGCCTCATAGGCCCGGAGGCCGTCCGCGCCCAGTAACTCGCTGAGATCGTCGGCGCTGCGAACCCGTCCTAGTTCATCCGTACCGAGGCCGATGGGCCAGTAGCCGACGATCTCGGCTCGCAGGCCATCCAGGTCCCATTCCTCGGGATGGTCGGCAGCGCAGAATGTGCCAAGGGCCGCCTCGACCGCCACCCTCAGGGCCTCTAATACTGACCCGCGCAGATCCGTCCCAATAAGGATCTCGTCCCGACGCCGGTAGATCACCTTGCGCTGCTCGTTCATCACCTCGTCGTACTTGAGAATGTTCTTCCGAACCTCGGCGTTCTTCTGCTCGACGGTGGTCTGGGCCCGTTCGATGGCCTTGGTGACCATCTTCGACTCGATCGGGACGTCCTCGGGTAGCGCCCGGTCCATAACCCCCTTGAGGGCTCCCGAGGCAAACAGGCGCATCAGATCGTCTTCCAGTGATAGATAGAAGCGGCTCTCCCCGGGATCCCCCTGACGTCCGCTCCGCCCCCGAAGTTGGTTGTCTATCCGTCGGCTCTCGTGGCGTTCGGTGCCCAGTACGTAAAGCCCACCAGCGTCGACGACCTGGGCCCTCTCCGCATCGCACTGCTGCGTGTAGCGCTCCCGCAGCCCGACCGGAGGCTCCCGGCCAGAGCGGGAGCTGGATTCCCTCCCGCCTGCGCGAAGTTCCCGGTCGGCCAGGCTCTCCGGGTTCCCGCCGAGCATGATGTCGACCCCGCGGCCCGCCATGTTGGTGGCCACCGTAACTGCGCCGGGCTGCCCAGCCTGGGCGATGATCTCCGCCTCCCGGAAGTGCTGCTTGGCGTTGAGAACCTCGTGGTCGATGCCCCGCTTGTCAAGCTCCCGAGAGAGCTTTTCCGACTTGTCGACCGACACCGTGCCGACCAAGACCGGTTGGCCGGCCCCCTGCCGGTTCACGATGTCCTCCACCAGGGCGGAGAACTTCCCGTCCTCGGTCTTGTAGACCAGGTCACTACGGTCGTCCCGGACCATAGGCCGGTGGGTGGGGACCGTTACCACCTGTAGCCCGTAGATACCTGCCAACTCGGCTGCCTCGGTCGAAGCGGTGCCGGTCATGCCGGAGAGTTTCTCGTAGAGACGGAAGTAGTTCTGGAGGGTGATGGTGGCCAGGGTCTGGTTCTCGTCCTTGATGGCCACCCCTTCCTTAGCCTCGACGGCCTGGTGGATTCCGTCCGACCACCGTCGCCCTTCCAACACTCGGCCGGTGAACTCGTCGACAATGCGGACATCCCCGTCGACGAGGATGTAGTCCTTGTCCCGGTGGTAGAGCTCCTTAGCCCGGAGCGCGGCGTGCAGTTGGTGGACGAGGTTCGAGGAAACCTGGTCGTAAAGGTTGTCGACACCCAATGCCCGCTCCACGGCGTGTACTCCCTCCTCGGTGGGAGCGATGATCCGCTTCTCCTCGTCGACGTCGTAATGGACGTCGCGCCGCAGGCCACCTACCACCTTGGCGAAACGTTGGTAGAGCTCCACGGCGTCGCTTAGTCGGCCACTGATGATCAGCGGGGTCCGGGCCTCGTCGATAAGGATCGAGTCCACCTCGTCGACAAGGCAGTAGACGTGCCCCCGCTGGCTACGCTCCTCGGCTGAGAGGGCCATGTTGTCCCGCAGGTAGTCGAAGCCGAGTTCGTTGTTAGTCCCGTAGGTGATGTCGGCGGCATAGGCGGCCCGTTTCTCGGCCCGGTTGTCGACGTCGGGGACAACCAGGCCGACCGTCAGGCCGAGCCAGCGGTGGATCTGCCCCATCCACTCGCTGTCCCGAGTAGCCAGGTAGTCGTTCACTGTGCACAGGTGCACTCCACGACCAGTGAGTCCGTTCAGATAGGCGGGAAGTGTGGACACCAAGGTCTTCCCCTCGCCGGTACGCATCTCGGCGACCCATCCCAGGTGGAGGGCGATCCCGCCCATCATCTGGACGTCGTAATGGCGTTGGCCGAGAACCCGCTGTGCCGCCTCTCGGACCACCGCGAACGCCTCGACAAGGAGGTCGTCGAGTTCCTCGCCGTTTTCTAGTCGCTGGCGGAACTCTCCGGTACACCCCTTCAATTGCTCGTCGGAGAGAGCTGTGAACTCCGATTCCAGGGCGTTGATGTCGGGAACCAAGGCCTCAAGGGCCTTGATCTTCTTTCCCTCACCGCTGCGCAGCACGCGCGATAACACGCTCATCGCCCAGTGGAGGCTACCGGTCAGCGCCGATCGGCGGATCGGCCGGTCAACCTCAGTCGGGATCCGAACGGCGAAGAAGGTCGAGCTCTTCGAGCCGGGGTAGGGCCCCGTCGATCCCGGTGCCAAGAATGGCCGCCAAGGCCTGTAGGTCGTCCCTCCTGATGGTCAGGACCCGGCCGTTGAAATCCTGGCGCTTCACCTGAATGAGGGTCAGGTACCGGTCGATCAGTGCGGTCTCCGGGGCCGTACAGCCGGCGAGGCGAGTGAGGTCGATGACCACCTTCCTGTCGAGTGCGTCCTGGTTGGGGGCGGGTCCCCGTGTCGGATCCGCCGGGTCGTTTCCACCAGGAAGCATCTGGTCGACGGGGACGTTGTAGAACCGGGCCAGGCGGTGCATTCGAGGCAGGGAGATAGCCCGCTCACCACGCTCGTAAGCCCCTAGGACCGAGGCCTTGAACTCTGACTCGGAACGGGCTTCTACGTCCTGGAGGGAAAGTCGCTTCTGCCGCCGGATGGTCCGGATCCGTTCACCCACCGAGCGGCTGTAAGCCAGGTTGTCCCCGCCTCCGTTCTCGCCCATTCTCCCACCCCCTGCCAACCATCCATGGCCCGTTCCGGCCACGCTCAGTATTTGGACACCCGACGAGGAGCCTCTACGCAGGGTGGTCGTTTGACATCGAAGCGTGAGGATACCGGTTGTATGAAGCCCCGAACAACACGCCTTCAGTAATTGATGGGGCCCACTCTTCGGTCACGGAGAGCGGTCAGCAATGCCCCGGCGACGATCGCCGCGGTCTCTGACCGGAGCACCGTCGCGCCCAACGAACACCGCTGACAGTTGTCCAACTCCTCCTCGGTCCAGCCCCCTTCTGGTCCGACCAGCACCATCGGATGGTCCAGCCCCACCGGGCCGCCTCCTGGTTCGGCCATCACGACCCCTTCTGTAGCCGATACAGCCCCCACTCTGGTGAGCGCCATGATCACTGGTAGGCGGACCCGCCGGGATTGCATACTGGCCTCCCGGGACACCCGGAGGAAGCGGTCCCGGTGGACCCGTGCTTTCTCGGGAGTCCAGTGGACCACCGATCGGGAAGCAACTAGCGGGACGATCCGATCCACCCCGAGTTCGGTCAGTTTCTGGACCACCAGGTCCGGCCGGCCACCCTTGATGAGGGAAAAACCCACGGCAACCTCGAGCTCCGGGGCCGACACCTCGACCACGTAGCCGGTCGGCTCGAGAGAGGTCCCGAACCGGCACGGCCGCCAACGACCCGACCCGTCGCACACAGTGAGTGGTTCACCGTCGGCGGTGCGAAGAACCCGCGACAGATGATGCCGGTCGTGGTCATCGATCTCCGGGGCGTCCAGGTCGGTGACGAACACGTGCGGGCCACCGCGACCGTCAGGGCCCCTGGCTTCCGGCCTCACCGGAAAGCGGAGCGGAGTCGGGAGATCAGACCCTCCCCAGGGGGAATCACCGGTTCGCCCCGAGCCTCGGCCAGCTTTCGAAGGATTGACTCCTCCTCCTCGGACAGGGCGCCAGGTGTCTCTACCACCACCTCTACTAGGAGGTCGCCCCGACGGCGGGTCTCGACGTGGGGCACGCCCCGCCCCCGCAAGCGGAACACCTCGCCGGTGCGGGTTCCCGCCGGAATGCGCAGTTCCTCAACGCCATCGAGGGTCTCGAGATCTAAGTCGGCCCCGAGGGCCGCTTGGGTAACGGGAAGGTCCAGGCGGTGCACCAGGTCGTAGCCGCGCCGTTTGAGAGTCGCATGCGGGCGTACCCGGAGGTTTACATAGAGGTCTCCGGCCGGGCCACCCCACCGTCCGACCGCCCCCCGCCCCGGGAGCCGCAAGGTAGTGCCGTCATCGACCCCGGCGCGAACCTGGACGGTGAGGACCACCGGTGCTACAACGCGGCCCTCACCAGCACACTCGCCACACGGCTCAGGGATTGACCACCCCCGGCCCGTACAGGTCGGACAGGACGAGGCAGTGAGCATCTGGCCGAGTAGCGACTGCCGAACCCGCTGCACTTGCCCGGAGCCGTCACAATCGTCACACGGCTGACGGGCCGTACCTGGCGCCGCTCCGGTGGCCTCACAGGGCTCGCACACCAGCGCTGTGCGGGTCTCGATCTCTCGGGCGCACCCGAAGATCGCCTCCTCAAAGGCGAGTTCTAGATCGGCCTCCAGGTTCTCGCCGGGGGTGGGGCCGTTGCCGCGGCCCGTTGCACCGAAACCGCCTCCGAAGAACGATTCGAAAATGTCCCCTAACCCCCCGAACGGGTCGCCAGACCGCGCCGTGGGGCCTGCGTGGCCGAATCGGTCGTAGATGGCTCGCCGTTCCCGATCGGAGAGCACCTCATACGCCGCGGCGACCTCCTTGAACTCCTGTTCCGCCTCTGTGTCGCCAGGGTTGGCGTCGGGGTGCAGTTCCCGGGCCTGTCGCCGGTAGGCCCGTTTGATCTCGTCGGCTGAAGCGGAGCGCCCGACGCCCAGTACCTCGTAGTGATCGCGGGGCATGGATCAGCCTTCGGTGAGGCGGGCACCCAGTCGTCGTCCGACTACGGCGACGGTGGCCAGAACCTGTGGGTAGTCCATCCTGGTCGACCCCAGAACTCCGATCGATCCTGCCGGTTCACCACCGATTTCGTAGGGCGCCACGACCAACGAACAGTCAGCCAGAGGTTTGAGCCCAGTCTCGCTGCCGATAGCCACCCTTAGCCCCCGTTCCATGAGATCCCTGATAAGGCCGACTACGGCGATCTGCCGCTCCAGGAGGTCGAGGACCAGACGGATCTGCTCGGGGGCCGCGAGGGTTTGGGCCATCAACGACGCCCCCCCCACGTAAGCGGTCTCTTGGATCACGGCCAGCTCCCGAAGCGCCTGACCAACCTGGGTCAGGATCTCGTCGACCGACTCCCGACCGGTCGGTGGAACGGGCGGTAGCGCGGCCAAGCGGTGACCCCGCAGGTGGGCCGACAGGTGGGCGGAGGCCCCGGCCAGGGTCTCCTCCTGGTCGACACAACCGTCGACCAACTCCAGGGCGTGCGTCTCTACTGACCCGTTCCCGGTGACGATCACCAGGAGGGCATGCTTGGCTCCAAGATAGGCCAGCTGCACCGAACGGACGATCTGGTGGTCGCTGTCCGGGGCGACGACTAACCCGGCGCTTCCGGTCATGGAGGCCAGGAGGTTGCTGGTCTCTTGGAGTATTCGCTCCAGTTCGCCTGGGGAGCTGCCGAAGAAGTCCTGCACCTGGCGGAGTTCTACAGCGTCAAGGTCAGCCGGTTCGGTGAGGTTGTCGACAAAGAAGCGGTACCCCTTCTCGGTGGGGATGCGACCGGCTGAGGTGTGAGGTTGGACCAGATAGCCGGAAGCCTCGAGATAGGCCAGTTCGCTGCGGACGGTCGCCGGCGACACATCGACCGCTGGAACGCTGGCAAGTCGACCCGATCCGACGGGCTGGGCGAACTCGATGTAGACCTCAACAAGTGCCCCGAGGATGGAGGACTTCCGGTCGTCCAGCACCTGGAGATGTTACCCGCATGCTCCGCGGCCAACGGCGGGCACCGCGGTCTACTCCCCCAACCGTAAGACCGACACGAAGGCTTCCTGGGGAACGTCGACCCGCCCGATGGACTTCATCCGCCGCTTGCCTTCCTTCTGCTTCTCCAGAAGTTTCCGCTTCCGGGTGACATCACCCCCGTAGAGCTTGGCCGTGACGTCCTTCCGGTACGCCCGGACAGTCTCCCGGGCGATAACCCGACCACCGATTGTCGCCTGGATTGGCACTTCGAATTGCTGGCGCGGAATGAGTTCCTTGAGGCGTGCCGCTATCCGTCGGCCATAGTCGTAAGCGGCGTCCCGGTGGACGATGGTGCTAAAGGCGTCCACTGCCTCTCCCTGGAGCAGGACGTCAACCCTGACCAGGTCGGACGGCCGATAGCCGGCGGGCTCGTAGTCGAGGCTGGCATAGCCCTGGGTCCGGCTCTTCAACTGGTCGAAAAAGTCGATCACCACCTCAGCCAAGGGAATCCGGTACTTGAGTTCGACCCGCTCGGGCGACAGGTACGACATCTCGTCAAGTTCCCCTCGGCGGGATTGACACAACTCCATCAGGGTCCCCGTGTGCTCGGCTGGTGTGACGATGCTCGTCAACAGCCACGGCTCCTCGATACGTTCCAACTCACCACCGGGTGGCATGTCGCATGGATTGTCAATCTCGATGACCGTTCCGTCCGTCCGAATAGCCCGGTATTCCACCGACGGCGACGTTGTGATCAGGCTGAGGTCAAACTCCCGTTCCAGGCGCTCACGGACGATCTCCATGTGGAGGAGGCCCAGGAACCCACAGCGGAACCCGAAGCCCAGGGCCAAGGACGTTTCCGGTTCATAGGTGAAGCTGGAGTCGTTGAGCCCTAGTTTCTCAAGCGCGTCCCGTAGATCGCCAAACTCCGCACCCTCGATGGGGTAAAGGCCGCTGTACACCATGGGCTTGGGCTCGCGGTAGCCGGCCAGCGGGGTTTCCGCGCCTCCCCGAGCCAGGGTGACCGTCTCCCCGGAACGGGCCTCGCCGACGTTCTTGATGCCGGCCAGTAGGTAGCCAACCTCGCCCGGGCCGAGGCGTTCTACGGGGGTCATGGCCGGCCGCCAGACCCCAATCTCGTCAGCCTGGTGAACGGTCCCAGCCTGGAGAAACCGGACCGACGCTCCGGCCTGGAGCTCACCGTCGACAACGCGGATCGAGGACACGACCCCCCGGTATTGGTCGAACTGACTGTCGAAAACCAACGCCCGAAGCGGTGCCTCTGGGTCGCCATCGGGAGCCGGGGTTCGCTCGATGACCGCATCCAACAGGTCGGCTACACCCTCACCGGTTTTGGCGCTGATCCGGAGGATCTCACCGGCGGGAATCCCCAGGCCCTGTTGGATCTCCTCGGCGTAGCGGTCCGGTTCGGCGGCAGGAAGGTCGATCTTGTTGAGGACGGCCACGATCTCGAGGTCGTGCTCGAGGGCCTGGTAACAGTTGGCCAAGGTCTGGGCCTCGATGCCCTGGACGGCGTCCACGACGAGGATTACCCCCTCGCAGGCAGCCAGGGACCGGCTCACCTCGTAACCAAAATCGACGTGACCCGGCGTGTCGATCACGTTCACCACCGTGTCCCGCCAATCGAGGCGCACGCTTTGGAGTTTGATGGTGATACCCCTCTCCCGCTCCAGGTCCATGGAGTCCAGGTACTGGGCCCGCATGTCCCGGGCATCGACCGCCCCGCACAACTCGAGCATCCGGTCAGCCAGGGTGGACTTTCCGTGGTCGATGTGGGCGATGATTGAGATGTTGCGCAGTCGTGGCAGGCCCATGTCTAGTGACGGTACCGTCGCCCGCCATTCGGATGACGGTCCCCTACCAGGTCGGCTAGCGCTGGCGCTACGCTTGTCCCTTGCTCCACCGAAGAGAGGTGTGCCCCGGTGGCCAACATCAGGAGTCAGATAAAGCGGAACCGCCAGACTGAGGTCCGCCGTCGGCGCAACCGCGCCACCCGGTCCGAACTACGGACCCGTATTAAGAACGCCGTCGACGCCGCCGAGGCCGGCGATGGGACCAACGAAGCAGCCGCGGCTATGCAGAGACTCGACAAGGCTGCTGCCCGCCGGGTCATCCACCGCAATACCGCCGCTCGGCGTAAGTCACGACTCCAGAAGCGGCTGAACCGGCTGGCCCAGTAGGTCCGAACACAGGCTTCACCGAGACCCTGGACTTCTTGTCTATCCGGGGCCCTCAGCGGCGCGAGATAGTGGCCAACCGGGCTACCAGTACTTCGGCCACCAACTCCGGGGGCCAGGCCGTCCTCCCCCGCAAGTCGAGGTCCGCGTCGGCCACCAGTCGGAGCGACCGGGCAATCTTTAGCGCGCCCATTCGGTGGCTAGCCGTCAGGGCCTTCTTGGCGGGGAAGGTGCTGACACCCAATGTCTCGGCGGCCGTCCTTTCGTCCCTGATTCCCGAACCGTCGAGGCGTAGAAGACGTTCGTAGTGCAAA
>JAKUSA010000032.1 GCA_022449565.1 Acidimicrobiales bacterium
TTGAGTGGCTTGTAGGCCCCGCCGTCGGCATGGATGGCCACGCAGCCGTCAGCCTTGACCATGATGAGCCGCACCGCCTCGGGAAGGTGGGCGCTCAGCCGGCCCTCGTAGTCGACGGTGCAGCGGGCGATCACGAGCCGCACGGCGGACGAGGATAGGGGTGCCGCCCCGGTCAGGCGAGGGAGGCCAGGGTAGCGAGGATCCTCCCTGCCAGTTCCGTGCGGCAGACCACCAGGTCGGGCAGGTACGGGTCCGCTCGGTTGTAGGCCAGAGGCGAACCGTCGACCCGGGTGGCGTGGAGTCCGGCGGCCAGGGCCACCGCCACCGGGGCACAACTGTCCCATTCGTGCTGGCCCCCGGTGTGCACGTAAGCGTCGGCTTCCCCGCGGACCACGGCCATCGCCTTGGCCCCTGCGGAACCCATCTCGACCAGGTCGGCCCCCAGCGCGTCGGCCACGGCCAGTGCTTCGATGGCTGGGCGGGTCCGGCTCACCACGATCCGCGGACGAGTAGGGATAGGGGGCAGTGCCGAACTGGTGGGGGGCTCAGCGGTCGACAGGGTGAGACCAATTCCGGGCAGGGCGACAGCTCCGGCGGTGGGGCGACCGGCCTCGGCGAGCGCCACGTGGACAGCCCAGTCGGTCCGTGGTGGCTCGGCGAACTCCCGGGTGCCGTCCAGCGGGTCCACCACCCAGACCCGGTCGGTCGATGAGCGGTCGGGGTGGCCCCTCCGGGGCCTCCCCTCCTCCGACAGGACGGCGTCACCGGGCCGCCGGTCGACCAGGGCGTCCATCAGGTAGTGGTGGGCCTGCCGGTCGCCCTCGTGCCGTAGTACGGCCGGAGGGGCATTGTTGTCGACCAGCCGCTGCCGGAGTACGGCCAGAAGGCTGCCGGCCCCGGTCGCCAGTTCGGCGGCCAGTCGGTGGTCGTCGGTGGTGGCCATCTCGCTCCGGTGGTCGGCTCCCCAGTGCCCAATACGATTGGGGGACGAGTATCGCCCACTAGGGAGTCGGTGAGCGACGGGGAGCGTCCTGTGACTGTGACCGCCTATGAGATTAGCCACCTCGACCAGCTCGAGGCCGAGTCGCTGTACGTCTTCCGGGAGGTGGCCGCCGAGTTCGAACGTCCCTGCCTGCTGTTCTCGGGGGGCAAGGACTCGGTCGTCATGCTGCGGTTGGCCGAGAAGGCTTTTGCTCCGGCACCCGTTCCCTTCCCGGTGATGCACGTCGACACGGGCCACAACTTCGACGAGGTGATCGCCTTCCGGGACCGACGTATTGCCGAGCTGGGTGTCCAGCTGGTGGTGGCCTCGGTGCAGAAGTCGATCGACGAGGGCCGGGTGGTCGAGGAGACCGGGTCCGGGGCCAGCCGCAACCAACTCCAGACCACGACGCTGCTTGATTCCATCGCCGAGTATGGCTTCGACGCCCTGTTCGGCGGGGCCCGCCGTGACGAGGAGCGGGCCCGGGCCAAGGAGCGGGTGTTCTCGTTCCGCGACGAGTTCGGTCAGTGGGACCCCAAGAACCAGCGGCCCGAGGTGTGGAACCTCTACAACGGTCGGATCGGACGCCGGGAGCACATCCGGGTGTTTCCGATCTCCAACTGGACCGAGGTCGATGTGTGGCGCTACGTCGAGCGTGAGGGCCTGGCTGTGCCCGAGATCTACTTCTCCCACGAGCGCCGGGTCTTCGAGCGGGACGGCATGTGGCTGGCCGAGAGCCCCTGGTTGGGGCCCGATCCCGGCGAGGAGGTGGCGCTTCGTCGCGTTCGCTACCGCACGGTCGGCGACATGACCTGTACCGGGGCCGTGGAGTCGGCGGCCTCGACCGTCGCCGAGATCATCGAAGAGGTGGCCAACTGCCGGACCAGCGAGCGGGGGGCCACCCGGGCCGACGACCGGACCTCGGAGGCGGCCATGGAGGACCGCAAGCGGGAGGGCTACTTCTGATGGGACTCCTCCGGTTCGCCACCGCGGGAAGCGTGGATGACGGTAAGTCAACGCTGATCGGTCGCCTTCTCTACGACACCAAGTCGATCCTCGAGGACCAACTGGAGGCCGTGGAATCTGCTTCGGCCCGAATGGGTCTCAGCGTGCCGAATCTGGCACTGCTCACTGACGGTCTGCGGGCTGAGCGGGAGCAGGGGATCACCATTGATGTTGCCTACCGCTACTTCGCCACCCCCCGACGGTCGTTCATCATCGCCGACACCCCCGGGCACGTGCAGTACACCCGCAACATGGTCACTGGTGCCTCGACCGCCGACCTGGCCCTAATCCTTGTCGACGCCCGCAACGGGGTAGTGGAACAGACCCGACGGCACGCCTTCCTGGCTTCGCTGCTCCAGGTGCCACATCTGGTGGTGTGCGTCAACAAGATGGATCTAGTGGGCTTCGATCGGGACGTCTTTGACCGGGTCAGGGACCAGTTCCGGGAGTTCGCCATGAGGCTCGACGTCCCCGACCTGACATTTATCCCCGTCTCGGCTCTTCACGGCGACAACATCGTGGAGCGGTCGCCGAACATGGCCTGGTACGACGGCGCCTCGCTTCTCCACCATCTTGAGGAGGTCCACATCGCCAGCGATCGGAACCTGATCGACCCCCGCTTCCCGGTCCAGTGGGTGGTCCGCCCCCGGGGCGACGAGCACCACGACTACCGCGGCTATGCGGGGACGGTGGCCGGTGGGGTGATCAAGCCGGGCGACGAGGTGATGGTTCTGCCCAGCGGCTTCACCTCGACGGTAGACGCCCTTGACACTCCCGCCGGGCCGGTGGACGAGGCCTTTGCCCCGATGGCGGTGACCGTCCGATTGGCCGATGACCTGGACATCTCACGCGGAGACATGCTCTGCCGACCCAACAATCGACCGATCGTCACCCAGGACCTCGACGCCACTATCTGCTGGATGGACGAGAATTCCGCGTTGCGCCCCGGACAAAAGTTGGCCATCAAGCACACCACCCGGTGGGCCCGAGCAATGGTCGCCGACCTCGTGTACCGCCTCGACATCAACACCCTCCACCGTGACTCCGGTGCGTCGGCGCTGGGCCTCAACGAGATCGGACGGGTCCGGCTGCGCTGTACCCGTCCGCTGTTCGTCGACGACTATCGGCGAAACCGGGTTACCGGGAGCTTCATGCTGGTGGATGAGGCCACCAATGCCACGGTGGCCGCCGGGATGGTCCGGGGGGCCGTCGGCTGATGGCGGCCGCGAAACCATGACCGACCAGAGCCCAGACGTGGTCTGGCAGGACAGCCTGCTGTCCAGCAGGGAGCGCTGGTCGGTTCTGGGCCAGACCGGGGCCACCGTCTGGTTCACCGGCCTATCCGGCTCGGGTAAGTCCTCGGTAGCCGCAGCCTGTGAACGATTGTTGGTGGCGGCTGGCCGTCCCGCCTACCTTCTCGACGGCGACAACCTCCGCCACGGCCTCAACGGTGACCTGGGTTTCTCGGCCGACGATCGGGACGAGAACGTACGCCGGGTCGCCGAGGTCGCTCGACTGTTCGCCGACGCCGGCCTGGTGGCCCTGGTACCCCTCATCAGCCCCTACCGCGCAGCCCGCGAGCGGGCCCGGACCCTCCACCAGGCAGCGGGGGTGCCATTCCTGGAGGTGCATGTGGACACGCCGATCGAGGTGTGCGAGGAGCGTGACCCCAAGGGGCTCTACTCCCGGGCCCGAGCCGGTGACCTCCCCGGCTTCACTGGTGTGGACGACCCCTACGAGCCTCCCGGGCATCCCGACCTGGTACTCACCCCGGATGACGGTCCGCCCGTGGCAGCGGCCATCCGGGTCCTGGACCTGCTCGGCTAGGGCTACCCGGGCGGTTCGCCTCAGTCACGGACCAGGGGCTTATAGCGCACCCTGGTGGGTTGGACGTCGGCTCCCACCTCCCGACGGCGCGCCGCCTCGTACTCGCTGAAGTTTCCCTCGAACCAGCGGACGGCCGAGTCGCCCTCAAAAGCCAGGACGTGGGTGGCTACCCGATCCAGGAACCACCGGTCGTGGCTGATGATCACCGCGCACCCGGCGAAGGCATCCAGCCCCGATTCGAGTGCCCGGAGGGTGTCGACGTCGAGGTCGTTAGTCGGCTCGTCGAGCAACAGCACGTTGGCCCCGGCGCGCAGAACCTTGGCCAGGTGCACCCGGTTCCGCTCGCCGCCGGAGAGGTTGCCGACCTTCTTCTGCTGGTCGGCTCCTCGGAAGTTGAACGAGGCCACATAGGCCCGGCCGTTGACCTCCCGGTTCCCGACCTCGATGAACTCCCGGTCGTCGGTGATCTCCTGGTAGACGCTGCGGTCGGCCTCGAGGGTGTGGCGGGACTGGTCCACGTACCCGAGGTCCACCGTGGGGCCGATCCGGATCTCCCCACCGTCCGGGTTGGTCGCCGGGTCGGAGATGCCCTGGTGGGCGGCCACCAGCATCCGGAACAGGGTGGTCTTTCCGGCCCCGTTGCCTCCGATCACCCCGACGATCCCGGCCGGCGGGAGCGAGAACGACAAATCCTCGATGAGGAGCCGGTCGCCGAAGCCCTTTCGTAGGTGGTGCACCTCGACCACCAGATCCCCGAGGCGTCGGTTGGCCGGGATCTGGATCTGTAACTCGGCGTCACGCCGTTGGGTGTCGGCAGCCTCGGCGACCAGTCGGTCGTAGGCGGTGAGCCGGGCCCGGCCCTTGGCCTGGCGGGCCCGCGGAGCCATCCGCACCCACTCCAGTTCCCTCTCCAGAGTGCGCCGACGAGCCGAATCGGCCCGGTCCTCGGCCACCAGGCGGGCCTGCTTCTGCTCCAGCCACCCCGAGTAGTTGCCTTCGTAGGGGATGCCCCGTCCTCGGTCGAGTTCCAGGATCCATCCGGCCACGTTGTCGAGGAAATAGCGGTCGTGAGTTACGGCTACCACGGTGCCCGGATAGTCGCGCAGAGTGCGTTCCAGCCAGGCCACCGATTCGGCGTCAAGATGGTTGGTCGGCTCATCGAGGAGCAGCAGGTCGGGTTGGGAGAGCAATAGTCGGCATAGGGCAACCCGGCGGAGTTCGCCCCCGGAGAGGGTGGCCACGTCGGCGTCACCCGGGGGCAGTCGGAGAGCATCCATGGCGATCTCGACGGTTCGCTGCAGGTCCCATGCCCCGGCCGCCTCGATACGGCTCTCGAGGTCGGCCTGCTCGTCGCCCAGCTTCTCAAAATCGGCGTCGGGGTCGGACCATGCGGCCAGCACCTCGTCGTAGCGGGTCAGCAGTCCGGCCACCTGCCCGATACCGGCCAGCACATTGGCCGCCACGTCGGCGTCCTCGTCGAGGGTCGGTTCCTGTTCCAGGAGGCCCGCGGTGAACCCTTCGGTAAGGCGGGCCTCACCGAGGTAGTCGTCGTCCACGCCGGCCATGATCCGCAGCAGCGTCGACTTACCCGCACCGTTGGCCCCCAGCACCCCGATCTTGGCCCCTGGGTAGAAGGCCAGGCTGATGTCAGCTAGCACCTCCCGGTCGGGTGGGTGGAACCGGCCCACTTTCGCCATGGTGAAGATGAACTGGGCGGCCACGACGGCCGAGGCTACCGGTGGCCCTGGCTGGGCCCGGCGGTTGTTGGGTCCCTACGCTTGACGTCGTGGTCGACGCCGTGCTGTTCGACTTCGGCGGGGTTATCACCTCCAGTCCCTTCGAGGCGTTCGCCACCTACGAGGCCGAGGCCGGTCTGCCCGCCGGGACCATCCGCCTCCTCAACGCCACCAACCCGGACGAGAACGCCTGGGCCCGACTGGAGCGCAACGAGGTGGACCGGGCCGGCTTCGCCGACCTGTTCGATTCCGAGGCGGCGGCGCTCGGCTTCGAGGTCGACGCCGCCCGGGTGCTGGCCGCCCTCGACGGCCAGCTCCGGCCCGAGATGGTCGAGGCGGTACGGCGCTGTTCGGCCAGGCTGGCCACCGCCCTGCTCACCAACAACATCGAGCCGATCGACGAGGGGACGCACTCCCTGGAACACGACGAGGTGGTCGGGCTCTTCGACGTGATCGTGCAGTCCAGCGTGGTGGGGTGCCGTAAGCCGGAACCCCGGTTCTATGAGATCGCCTGTCAGCAACTCGGGGTGACACCCTCATCGTGCGTGTTCCTCGACGACCTGGGGGTCAACCTCAAGCCCGCCCGGGCCATGGGGATGGCCACCATCAAGGTGTTCGACCCGGCCCAGGCCCTCACCGAACTGGCGGTCCTCGTGGGCTTCCCTCTGGGCTGACCGGCCGGCGCTACTCTCAGCGGCCCATGCGCATCGCCACCTGGAACGTCAACTCCCTCAAAGCCCGCCTGGCCCGGGTGGAGGCCTGGGTCGCCGTCACCCAGCCCGACGTGCTCTGCCTCCAGGAGACCAAGATGGCCGACGAGGCCTTCCCCCATCGGGCCTTCGAAGCCCTCGGGTACGAGTCGGCCCACCACGGGGAGGGTCGCTGGAACGGGGTGGCAGTGGTCTCCCGGGTGGGGCTGGTCGACCCCCGGCCCGGGTTCGACGACGGGCGCGACGACCCGGATCCGGACGCCCGCGTCCTGTGGGCCACCTGTGGCGGAGTCAGGGTCGCCTCGTGCTACGTACCGAACGGACGGGCCGTCGACCACGATCACTACCGTTACAAACTCGACTGGTTGGGACGCCTCCACGACGATCTGGTCGCCAACGTCGACACGGCCACAACCCCGGTGGTGATAGTCGGCGACTTCAATGTGGCTCCCGACGACCGGGACGTCTGGGATCCGGCAGCCTTCGAGGGGGCGACCCATGTGACAGCGGCCGAACGTTCGGCCCTGGCCCGCATCATCGACCTCGGAATGGTCGACGTGTTCCGCGAGCGCTTCGCTGAGGACGGACTCCACACTTGGTGGGACTACCGGGGTGGGGCCTTCCACAAGGGGGAGGGCCTGCGCATCGATCTGATCCTGGCATCGCCACCGATGGCTACCGCCCTGGACTGGGTGGTGGTGGACCGCAACGAACGGAAGGGCGAGAAGCCCAGCGACCACGCTCCCTTGGTGGCCGAGTTCGCGACGGTCGGCTAGCTGGGCTCAGTTGAGGCCGGCAAGGAGGTCCAATAGTGCCTCGCCGTAGCGGTCGGCCTTGACAGGGCCGATCCCGGAGATCTCGAGCAGGTCGGCACGGGTAGCGGGCCGTCGCTCCAGCAGGGTTTCGAGAGTGGTGTTGTTGAATATCACGTAGGCCGGCACGTCGGCTGCCCGGGCCGCGGTCTTTCGCCATTCCCTTAGCGCCGCTATGCCCGGCGTGTCGGGTAGCGGGGTCCGGCCGGTCCGCTGGCGGGCCGTCCGGGCCCGCGACCCCTGGTCGCGGGGTTGCAGCGGTCGCTCCAGGCCTTCGATGGCCTCTGCCAGGTTCTCCAGCCACGGTGACGGGTTCCGATTCGAGGTGCGATTCGCGAAGCGGCGTTCGGCAGCCCAACTGC
The DNA here is from genome assembly GCA_022449565.1 of Acidimicrobiales bacterium. GTDB lineage: Bacteria > Actinomycetota > Acidimicrobiia > Acidimicrobiales > MedAcidi-G1 > JAKUSA01. The sequence continues at coordinate 7,435 of JAKUSA010000032.1, forward strand.
AGTAGAGGTTGTCCTTGGCCCGGGTGAGGGCCACGTAGAGGAGGCGGCGCTCCTCGGCGACCGCCTCGGGATCGCGGGCGTGGGCGATGGGCACCAGGCCACTCTCCAGGCCGGCCACGTGGACCACCGGCCACTCCATTCCCTTCGCCGCGTGGAAGGTGGCCACCTCGACGGAATCGTCCCCTGGGCCGGTGCTACTGCGGGCCTGGCTTGCGACCCAGGCCGCGAATCCCCGGCCGGTGCCGGCCGGGTCGAGGGCCAGGTACTCCTCGGCGAGGTGTTGCAGTCCTGCGTAGGCGGCCTCCCGGGCGGTGTCCCGAACCTCCTCACTGCTGTCACCCTCGGGTGGGGGGGTGGTCAGGTCTGCCAACTGTTCGACCAGCGGTCGGGACCCTGTCGACAGGTCCCTGAGCGTTGCGCGTACGTCAGCCCGGTCGAGCAGGCCGGAGCCCGCTCGGGTGTGGACCGGGATGTCGGCGTCCCGGAGGGCGGCGGCGATCGGGTCGGCCTGCGCGTTGGTTCGCACCAGGATCGCCTGGTCCGACCACCGGCCGTCGGGGCCCTTGACCTCGCGTGCCCGTCGGGCAATAGCCAATGCCTCGACCTGGTCGTCGGCGTGTTCGGAGATGCTGGGTTTGGTGCCGCCGGGCCGGTACGCCTCCATCGGTTCCTCCCCGACCAGCACCGCAGCTGCGGTGCTGAGAATCTGGGGAGTGCTCCGGTAGTTCCGGTTGAGTTCCACGACCTGGGCGTCTCGGAAGTGGGTGCCGAACCGGATCAGGTAGTCGGCGTCGGCGCCGTTCCACCCGTAGATGGCCTGGTTGGGGTCTCCGACCACACAGAGGTCGGAACTGCCGCCGAGCCAGGCGGTAAGCAGGGCAAATTGGAGGGGGTTGACGTCCTGGAACTCGTCGACGTAGAGGTGGCGGAACCGCCACCGCTGGGCGTCCCCAAACGCTCGGTCACTGCGCACCAACCGAGCGCACTGGTCCAGCAGATCATCGAAGTCCACTAGCCTCCGGTCGACCTTGAGTTCTTCGTACTCGCGGTAGATGCGGGCCACGGTGGGGAGCGGCAAGGGGGGTTCCCGCCGCTGGGCCTCGGCCTCTGCCGGATAAGCCTCAGGTCGGATGCGGCGGGCCTTGGCCCATTCGATCTCGGAAACCACGTCGAGGGCGTCGGTCGACCGACTGTCCCGGGGAATCAGTTTGGTTACCAGGGGGACCTTCCGGTCGATGAGCTCCGGTTCGGGGAGGTCCCGGTCGCGCCAGAATGCGCGGAGTTGCGCGTAGGCCACGGCGTGGAATGTGCCGGCCGCCACCTGGTCTCGCAGCCCCAGCCTCCGAAGGCGGGCCCTCAACTCACCGGCTGCTTTCCGGGTGAAGGTGAGGGCGAGTGCCCGACGTGGATCCTCGGCTCCGGTCAGGGTCCGCCAGGCAATCCGTCGGGTCAGCACCCGGGTCTTTCCCGACCCGGGGCCGGCCAGGATGGCCAACGGGGTGGTCTCGGCCGTCACGGCTCGGTGCTGAGCTTCGTTCAGGCCGACCAGCAGGTGGTCGGCGTCCGACTCATTGGCCGCGCTGCTGACGGGCCCGGTCTCGGTAGTAGACGGTGCCTCGGCGGTGGGCATGGTCGGCACCCTACTCACGGTCGGTGACCGGCTCTCCCGGCCACCCGGGATCGTAGGCTCGCCGCCGTGGAACCCGTGCCGGCCAGCGAGTTCGAGCGACTGGTAGCCGAAGCCCTCGACGCCCTGCCCGCCGGGCTCGGCGCGCTCATGGAAAACGTCGTGGTCCTCCCGGCTGAACGGGGCGACCCGCCGGACCTCCTCGGCCTGTACGACGGCGTGCCCCTCACCGAGCGGGAGGACTACGGAGGGTTGGCGATGCCCGACCGGATCCTCGTCTACCGACTTTCGCTGTGTGAGGTGTGTGAAGACCTCGACGAGCTCCGCCACGAGGTGGCGGTCACCGTGGTCCACGAGGTGGCCCACCACTTCGGCATCGACGACGACAGGCTCGAGGACCTGGGCTGGGCCTGAGCCCGTTGCCGGTCAGGCGTCGGCGGCCTTCCTGGCCATGGGCACGTGCCCTATGCCTTCCTCGACGAACTCCTCACCGGTGGGCACGTAGCCGAGCGAGGCGTACCACGACACGAGATAGGTCTGGGCATCCACGACAAGGCGCCCTGGAGTCGTGGCGTGTACGTGGTCCAACAGCACACCGGCGAGGCCGTTGCCCCGGGCGTCGGAACGGGTCACCACCCGGCCGATGCGGTGGCTGCCGTCGGGTTCGACCAGGACGCGCAGGTAGGTCGCCGGACCGGATGCTCCGTCTAGCCAGACGTGGCGGGTGCTCGGGTGGGTGTCCCAGCCGTCCAGCTCGGGGTAGGGGCACTCCTGCTCGGCCACGAACACGTCTATCCGCAGCCGGACCAGGTCGTGGAACGTGGCCGCGTCCAACTCGTCGAAGCACCGGTCGTGGATGTCGGTCACGTTCGGGACGCTAGCCCTGTCGGGTTTGCCCACCCGGTGCGGGCATCCGAAGATGGTGCCGTGCCGATCGCCGAACTGCCCTCGGGCATCAACCTCTGCCATGAGGCCTTCGGCGATCCGGGCGACACCGCACTGCTGCTGATGCACGGCCTTGGCAGTCAGCTCCTCCTCTGGGAGGTCGGATTCTGCGAGGGCCTTGCCGCCACCGGATTCCACGTCATCCGCTACGACCACCGTGACAGCGGCTGCTCGACGATTCTTGAGGAGGGGTCCGCCTACACCCTGTCGGACCAGGCGGCAGACGCCGTCGGGCTCCTGGACTTCTTAGGCGTGGCCGACGCCCACGTCGTGGGGATGTCGATGGGTGGGATGATCGCCCAGACGTTTGCCGTCGAGCATCCCGACCGCTGCCGGAGCATGGTCTCCATGGCGTCCAACACCGGGAACCGCGACTTCGGTCGTCCCTCGGGTCCGGCCCTGGAAGCCATGCTGGCCCCGGCTCCCGACGACCCGACCGCCGCCGTCGAGAAGGAACTCACCGATCGGCGGCTCTGGGCAAGCGTCTGGCACGACGATGATCATGCCCGCGCCATCTTCGCCGCCTATGCCGAGCGTTCCGTGCAACCCCGGCACGCCTTCGAGCGGCAGATCACCGCCGCGATGGCCCACGGGAACCGCGAGGACCGCCTGGCCACCATCACCGTGCCCACCCTGGTGGTCCACGGTACTGCCGACACCCTCGTCACACTTGGCGGCGGACAGCGGACCGCCGAGGTCATACCCGGCGCCGACCTGATGGTGGTCGAGGGATGGGGCCATGACATGGCCCCGGGAGCCTGGCCGCATCTGATCGACGCCATCTCGACCCACTGCCATCGGGTCGACAGCACTAACTGATCGGACCAACGGGTCTACGGAGGAGAAAGCACCATGGGAGCACTGGACGGGATACGTGTCATCGAGTTAGCCGGGATCGGGCCCGGCCCGTTCTGCGGGATGATGCTGGCCGACATGGGTGCCGACGTGATCCGGGTCGACCGGTCGGCCGCGGTAACCGGCGGCGACCCGGAGCATCCACCCCGGGACATTCTGGCCCGGGGACGTCGGAGTATCGGCGTCGACCTGAAGCACCCGGAGGGCCGAGAGACGGTATTGAGACTCGTCGAGGGCGCTGACCTCTGCTTCGAGGGCTTCAGGCCCGGGGTGGCCGAACGACTGGGGGTCGGACCCGAGGATTGCCTGGCCCGCAACCCGGCGTTGGTCTACGGACGGATGACCGGTTGGGGCCAGGACGGCCCGTACGCCTCGGCGGCCGGGCACGACATCAACTACATCGCCCTGGCCGGGGTGCTGGCCCACCTCGGCCGGGTCGACACCGGTCCGGTGCCGCCGCTGAACCTGGTGGGGGACTTCGGCGGTGGTGGCATGTATTTGGCCTTCGGCATGGTCTGCGCCCTGGTGGAGGCTCGGGGGTCGGGCCGGGGTCAAGTGGTCGACGCCGCCATGGTGGACGGGGCGGCCAGCCTGATGAGCGCTTTTTTCGGGATGATGTCTTCGGGTTTCCACCAGTCTCAGCGCGGCGTGAACCTGCTCGACACAGGCGCCCATTTCTACGACGTCTACCAGTGCGCCGACGGTGAGTGGATCTCACTTGGGGCCATCGAGCCCCAGTTCTACGCTGAGATGCTCGAACGGCTGGGGCTCGATCCGGACGAGTTCGCTGCCCAACACGACAGAGCGCAGTGGCCGGCCCTCAAGGCGAAGGTCGCCCAGGTGGTGGCCACCCGGACCCGTGACCAGTGGGATGCTGTCCTGACCGGCACCGACGTCTGCTACGCCCCGGTGCTCTCAGCTACCGAGGCGGTCGGGCATCCCCACAACGTGGCCCGGGGCACCTTCGTCGACGTTGCCGGTGTGATCCAACCCGGCCCGGCTCCCCGGTTCAGTCTGACTCCCGGTGAGATCCGGCGGCCTCCCTCCCACGCCGGCCAGCACACCGACGAGATTCTTGCCGAGGCCGGCTTCGACGCCGAGGCCGTAGTCGCGTTGCGGGCCGCCGGCGCCGTCGCCTGAGGCCGAGGGGAGGCGGGATGGCCACAGCCGTGTTTTTCCATGCCCATCCCGACGATGAGTCGCTGTCCACTGCAGGCACCATGGCTCTGCTCGCCGAGGCCGGCCACCGGGTGGTCCTAGTGGTGGCCACCCGGGGTGAGGAGGGAGAGGTGGTACCAGGTGTGCTCGCCGACGGGGAGGCCTTGGGGGACCGACGCACGACCGAGTTGCATACCGCGGCCGACCTTCTGGGGACGGCCCGGGTGGAGTTCCTTGGCTACCGGGACAGCGGTATGGCCGACTCCCCGACTAACAACAATCCGGACTGCTTCTGGCAGGCCGACGTCGACCGGGCCGCTGACCGCCTCGGGGCGATCCTGTCCAACGAGCAGCCTGACCTGCTAGTCGTCTACGACCGGAACGGCGGGTACGGGCACCCCGACCACATCCAGGTTCATCGGGTGGGCACCCGATGGGCGGCGGCCGCCGGGGTGGGAACAGTGCGCTGGGTGACCCTTAACCGGGACGCCATTCGGGAGACCATCGAGTCGGCGATCGCCTCGGGCGCCGCCGACGGTCTGGCCGGTATCGGCGAGGATCTCGAAGAACGCCGTCGCCGGGCCGAGGAGGGGTCGTTCGGCTCGGCGGCTGCCGACATCACCCATGCCGTGGCCGTGGGGCCGTTCCTGGACCGTAAGCGGGCCGCCATCGCCACCCACGCAAGTCAGATCCCCGCCGATTCGTTCTTCCTGAGCATCCCGGCCGAACAGTTTGCTCGGGCCTTCGGCACGGAGTGGTTCATTGACCCTGAGAGCCCCCGTCGACCAGGGGCTCCGTTTCGTACCGACCTGTTGGCCCACTGAGGCTGCCACCCCGCTGCTGGGCATGTTGGTCGAATGAACCCCGTGGTTGCCGTGGTCTTGGCCTCAATCCGTGACATCCACCGGGCCCTGGCCTGGGTAGCGGTGCTGGGCAACGCGGTGGCCGGACTGTGGGCGCTGGGCGCCCACAGCAGCACTGCCTTGAGGGGGCGGGCCCTTTGGTGGTGGACGGCGGCGGCCCAGTTGGCGATCGTCGCCCAGGCCTTCGTCGGGGTTGGTCTGGTCACCGCCGAGGGGCTGGACCCGCCTGAGTTCCACCTCCTCTACGGGTCGGCGGCGGTCGTCAGTGTGGGGGTCGTCTACGGGTATCGGCACCAGGTGGAGGCTCGCCGACACCTGGTCTACGGCCTGGCCGGCCTGTTCCTGATGGGCCTGGGGATCCGGGCGATGGTCATAGGACCGGGTTGAGCCCGGCCGGCGGTTAGGCGCCCAATCGGGTCCGTAGGGCGTCGAGCTGGCGGGGTATCTCGTCGGGCAGCCGCTCGCCGATCCGGTCGAGGTGCGCCTCGATGAGCGACAACTCCGCCCGCCATGAAGAGTTGTCCACCTCCACTAGCCGGGCCATGGTGGCCTCGTCAACGGCCAGGCCGGTGCAGTCAACGGCCCCCGGGGCGGGAACCAGGCCGATCGGCGTCTCGACAGCCTCGCCGGTGCCGGAGAGTCGGTTGCATACCCAGGCCAGGACTCGACAGTTCTCGCCGAAACCGGGCCACATGAATTTGCCGTTCCCGTCTTGGCGGAACCAGTTCACCCAGTACATCCGGGGCAACTTGCCCGGGTCGGTTGTGGTGCCCATCTCTAGCCAGTGGGCGATGTAGTCGCCGATGTTGTAGCCCATGAACGGGAGCATGGCGAAGGGGTCGAAGCGCACCTCGCCGACTCCCCCGGCCGCGGCGGCTGTCCTTTCGGAGCTCATGATCGACCCCAGAAACACCCCGTGGTTCCAGTCCCGGGCCTCGGTGACCAGCGGGACGTTGGTGGCCCGCCGGCCGCCGAACAGGATCGCCGATATCGGTACCCCCCGCGGGTCTTCCCATTCGGGGGCGATGGAAGGGCACTGGGACGCTGGGACCGTGAAGCGTGCGTTGGGGTGGGCGGCCGGGGTCCCTGACTCGGGGGTCCAGGTTTCGCCCATCCAGTCGGTGAGGCGGGCCGGTGGGTCGGCGGTCATCCTCTCCCACCACACGTCCCCATCTTCGCTGAGGGCCACGTTGGTGAAGATGGCGTTCCCCCAGAGGGTGGCCATGCCGTTCGGGTTGGTGGTCTGGGAGGTGCCTGGGGCCACGCCGAAGAACCCGGCCTCCGGGTTGATGGCGTAGAGGCGGCCGTCGGGACCAATCCGCATCCAGGCGATGTCGTCGCCGATGGTCTCGACCTTCCAACCGGGCAGAGTGGGTATCAGCATGGCCATGTTGGTCTTGCCGCACGCCGATGGGAACGCCCCGGCGATGTAGCGCTTCTCACCGGTCGGCGACGTCACGCCCAGGATCAGCATGTGCTCTGCCAGCCACCCGTCGTCGCGGGCCATCGCGGAGGCGATCCGCAGAGCGAAGCACTTCTTCCCGAGGAGCGCGTTGCCTCCATAGCCGGAGCCGTAGGACCAGATTTCGCGGCTCTCGGGGAAGTGGGCGATGTAGCGGTGCTCGGTGTCGCATGGCCAGGGGACGTCGCCGTTCCTGTTGAGAATCGGCGCACCAACCGAGTGGACACAGGGTACGAAGTTCCCGTCGCCCAACTGGTCGAGGACCTCCTGGCCCATGCGGGTCATGATCCGCATACTCACCGCCACATAGGCCGAGTCGGTGAGTTGAACCCCGATCTGGGCGATGGAAGATCCCAGCGGACCCATGCTGAATGGGACAACGTAGAGAGTCCGGCCCCGCATTGCTCCGGTGAAGAGGCCGAGCATCTCGGTCCGGAGTTCTTCGGGTTGACGCCAGTTGTTGGTGGGACCGGCATCGTTCCTATCGTTACTGGCGATGTAGGTGTCGTCTTCCACCCGGGCAACATCGTCGGGGTCCGACCGGGCTAGGTAACTGTTGGGGCGGAGGTCGTCGTTAAGTCGGCGGAAGGTGCCTGACGCGACCAGGTCCGCGCTGAGTGAGTTGGATTCAGCCTCCGACCCGTCGCACCAGTGGACCCGGTCTGGTTGGAAGACGTTCTCCCATTTGGCGACCCAGTCGATCAGGCCCTGGTTGCTGGAAGGCTGGGACATCGGGCCCTAGTGATACTCCCCTGAGCCCTTCCTGTCACGCATCTCGCGGCCCCCACGGCGGGTATAGGGCAGTACGGGTCCGTTCAGCCGAGGTCGGGGGTGCCCATGTCGACCTCGGAACCTAGTGACAGGTGGGTCGCCCGCCCCTGGCCGTCGAGGTCGAACAGCACGCGCTGACCCTGCCGGAGCATCCGGAATATCGACCCGTCGAGGGCGCCATCGGCTAGATCAAACTCGGCAAGGTCCGACTCCCGCATTACCACACCGTCCCCTGTCCCGGGGTCGTAGGACTTGATCACGCCCTGCACTATTCGTCGGCCCCCGGCTCGTCGACCCGTCGTCGTCCCGTGGCCGGACGGGGCGACCGTCCGGCTCGGATGTGACGGCTGGATCGTAGGGTGGTCCGCCCCAACACTCCAACCCACCAGGACGCGGTCCGTTCCTGGTCTGCCGCATGACGCTGGGTACGCTCGGGTCTCGTGGTTGTCACCTCGTTGGACGCCGGGGGGTTACGCGGCGTCATGTCCTCCTTTCGTGACGTTCTCCTTACGCATCGGGAGACGCTCAACCTGTTGAACGTCTACCCGGTCCCCGACGGGGACACGGGTTCCAACATGGCGGCGACCCTCGAGTCGGTGATCGCCGAACTCGACGAGATCAGCGCCGAGTCAGGCTTGGACGCGGTGGCCGGCGCTATTGCCCACGGCTCGCTCATGGGGGCACGGGGCAACTCGGGGGTCATCCTCTCCCAGGTCCTCCGAGGCCTCATGGGGGTGGTGGCCGGTGCAGGTGT
>JAKUSA010000033.1 GCA_022449565.1 Acidimicrobiales bacterium
CGCTTTCTTTCACTTGGAACGACCGTCCTTACTCAGGCTTCGAAGGGGACACCATCGCCTCGGCCCTGGCCGCCTCGGGAGTGGACGTCTTCTCGAGGGGAATGAAGTACCACCGACGCCGCGGGATCCTTACCGCCGACCACTGCGATCCAAACCTTCTCGTCCAGGTCGGCGACGAACACAACGTCCCGGCCGGCCACCGCCGTCTCTCAAACGGGATAGCGGTCTCCGCCCAGAACGTGTGGCCCAGCCTGCGGTTCGACCTCGGCTCCATCAACCAGGTGGTCGGGCGGTTCCTTTCGGCCGGGTTCTACTACAAGACATTCATGCGTCCCCGGTTTCTGTGGCCTCTCTACCAGAAGGTTCTCAGCCGTTTCGCCCCCGGGGGCCGCATCCACTGGGAGTCCAGCACCCACGGGGCCTACGACAAGCGCTATGCCCATCCGGACGTGCTGGTGGCCGGTGGCGGACCGTCTGGCATGGCCGCCGCCCTGGCCGCCGCGGAGGCCGGAGCCGACGTACTCCTCGTCGAGCACGAATACCAGCTTGGCGGACACCTCCTCTGGGGCGACCCGGCTGACCAAGCCGAAGCGGCGGATCTGGTAACAGCAGTGGAGTCCCACCCGGGGATCGAGGTGCTGCGCAACTCGACGGTGACCGGGCGCTACGACCACAACTGGGTGTCGGTGCTCGAGCGGAGTCACGCCACCGCTCCGGAACGTCTGATCCGGGCCCGGGCCGGGTCGCTGGTAGTGGCCCCCGGCCTGGTGGAACGCCCCTATGTGTTCGCCGGGAACGACACACCCGGGGTGATGCTCTCCGGGGCGGTTCGCCGCCTCATCAACCTCTGGTCGGTAAAGCCCGGCCGACGAGCTGTCGTGCTCTCCGCCAACACCCAGGGCGACTCGGCCCTCGACGATTTGCGCGCGGCCGGGGTGGAGATCGTGGCCGCACTCGACGCCCGGGTGGGAGAGGACATCGTAAGCGTCGAGGGACGCGGTCGGGCCCGCAAGGTAACCCTGGGTGACGGGAGGACCGTAACCGCCGACCTGGTGGTCACCGCCACGGGGTGGACGGCTCCGACGTCCCTGTTAAACATGGCCGGCGACCGTCCGGTCTACGACCCCGTAGCGGCCCGCTACTTCCCCGACTCTTTGCCTGACGAGGTGCTCGCTACCGGAGGGATCGTTGGGGACGGCAGCACCCGCGAGCTCCTCGAACACGGGACCTCAACCGGTCAACTGGCCGCCAACCGGGCCCTACGGCTCCGCCACCACCGCCGGACCACGCTGGCCCGGGCCGCAGACCCAGAAAGGCCAGCACCTGAGCCGCTCCCCGACACCAGGGAGCCCCTGTCTCGCGACCCCCACCCGGAGTGCTATCGCAGTACCACCCATGGGATGGTCGACCTCTCTGAGGATGTCTCCTCCAAGGATCTCCTACAGGCGGCCGCCGAGGGCTTTGACTCGATCGAACTGATGAAGCGTTACACCACGGTGACCATGGGTTCCTCCCAGGGCAAACTGGAAACCGTCAACGCCGCCGCCGTTTTGGCCGAAGGGCGCAACATGGCGTTGTCGGATATCGGAACGACCGTCTGGCGGCCACCTTTCTCTCCGGTGACCCTGGGAGCGCTGGCCGGGCGAATCCACGAACCAGTAAGGAGATCGGCCCTCCAGAACTGGCACGAGGCCCACGGTGCTTCGCCCCTTCTGGCCGGGGCTTGGGTTCGACCAGACCACTACGGCGACCCGGAGGGCGAAGCGGCAAACGTAAGGGCCAACGTCGGGCTCATTGACGTCACCCCGCTCGGCAAACTTGACCTGCGCGGGCCCGACGTCCCGAAACTGCTCGAACTTGTCTACGTGAACAAATGGCAGAAGTTGGAGGTCGGACGGGTCCGTTACGGCACCATGGTCGCCGAGGACGGCGTGGTCTCCGATGATGGGGTCACCGGACGGCTCGGTGAACAGCACTGGCTGATGACCACCACATCGTCAGGCGCTGGCGCCGTCTGGGAGATGCTCGAGGAATGGCTCCAGACCGCGCACCCGGAGTGGCAGGTTCATGTCACTCCGGTCACGGGTGGTCTTACCAGCATCAACGTGGCCGGGCCCAAGTCGCGGACCCTCCTGGAACGGCTCACCTCCGGTGTTGACCTCGATGCCGAGTCCTTCCCGTATTTCAATGTCCGTCGCGGGACAGTCGCCGGGGTCGACGACTGCATCATCTGGCGGATTGGCTTTACCGGTGAGTTGTCCTATGAGCTCCATGTTCCCTCCGGGTTCGCCCTCCACGTCTGGGAGACCCTCCTTGAGCAGGGCGCCGACCTGGCGGTAGCGCCGTTCGGCGTGGAGGCCCAGCGAATCCTCCGACTCGAGAAAGGCCATTACATCGTCGGGCAGGACACTGATGGCCTCACTAAGGCCCCCTCCGCGGGGCTTGGTGGCCTGGTCAAGCTGGACAAGCCCGACACTCTCGGACTACCGGAGCTCAAAGCCGCCTACGAACGAACCGACCTGCCCGTTCTGGTGGCTCTCCAACCAGACGACGGCTCGATTGTGCCCGCCGAGGCCTGCCAGATCGTGGACGGTGACTCCAACCGCATCATGGGCCGGCTCACCTCGAGCAGGCACTCCCCCACCCTGGGTCGCTCCGTGTGTCTCGGACAGGTCGACCCGTCGATCTCGGCCCCCGGTACCACGGTCACCGTTCTCCTCGTGGACGGTCGACGGATCACCGCCACGGTCATGGAACACCACGCCCATGTTGACCCCGAGGGAGCGCGTCAGCGTGTCTGAACTCGAATTCGCAAGCCCGGTGCAGCTCGACCCTCTCGCCGCGCCCGATGGTGGCCTCACTCTGGCCGATGCGGGATCCACCACCAAGATTCTGGTCCGGGCCGGCTCTGACACCGCGGCCGCGACAGCCCTGGCCGTCCCCTACGGCCAGAGCCGGCAGGGCGACGATGGCATCCTCATATGTGGGAGTCGGCCCGACGAGTGGACCCTCTACGCTCCGGCGGGCCAATCGGCCCAGGTAACAGCCTCGGTCCCCACTGGCGGCTTTGTCACCGTGATCGATCTCACCCACGGCCGTGCCATGATCCGGATGTCCGGCCGGTCATCGGTCTCTGCGCTGGCCAAGGTCTGCAACATCGACTTGGCCGACGACATGGTCCCTGCCGGCGCTGTGTTCTCAGCTGCGGTGGCCGGGGTGAGCTGCGATCTAGTCCGGGATGACCGGGACGGGCAACGTACCTACCTCCTGACCTGTGAGCGTTCCTTTGGCCGCTACCTGTTCGTGGCCCTGGCGGACGCAGGGATCGAGTTCGGGATCGACGTGCCGGAGGGCTGGACCCTGCACTAAGGCCCTGCCGCCGTAGGGTCCGCAGGGTGGAGTTGGCCGATCTCCCAGCCGTCGAGCAACTCGACCTTCTCAACACGAGACAACTTTCCTGCCGGGAACTCCTCGCGGCCTGCCAGGAAAGGGCCGAAACCACCGAACCGGTGGTCAACGCGATCCCCATCAGCGACTGGGAAGCCGCTGGGATCGTGGCCCAACGCCTCGACGACGACCCGTCCGCTCTGTCGGGTGCGCCCCTTCGGGGACTGGTGACCGCGCACAAGGACCTTCTCGAGACCGCTGACTTTCGTACCACCTACGGAAGCCCAATCTTCGCCGACTTCACTCCTAGGGAAGACCATCCCCTGGTAACTGCTCTGCGACAAGCAGGCCTGGTGGCGGTAGGGAAGACCAACACACCTGAGTTCGGGGCTGGGTCGCACACCTATAACCCGCTCCACGGCCCCACCCGCAACCCTTGGGATCCCAGCCGTTCGGCCGGTGGCTCAAGTGGAGGTGCGGCGGCTGCCCTGGCCTGCGGGGCTCTCTCAGTGGCCGACGGCAGCGACTTGGGAGGTTCGCTCCGGAATCCGGCGTCGTTCTGCGGAGTGGTTGGTTTCCGGCCCACCGCCGGGACAGTCCCCTACCAGGTCGAACACGACGACCGGATCCGTATGCCGACCTCCGGGCCGATGGGCCGCACCGTGGACGATGTCATTCTTCTCCACTCGGTGATGGCACCAACGATTACCGAAGCCCCACCAGTCCCGCGGACGCCACGGCTGGCCGTGTCGGCTGACCTTGGCGACCTGCCGTTGGACCCCGCCGTGCGGACGGTGGTGGAAAGGGCGGCCGTCAAGTTGGAGGCAGCCGGCTGGGCCGTCGAGGCCGACCTCCCCGATCTCGACCACGCCGACCTGTGCTTTGAGGACCTCCGGGCCCTGGGGTTCGCCTTCCGCTTCGACTTTCAGCCGGCGGACCCGCGGGTGAAGAACGTAGTCAGAGCCGAGGTCGCGGCCGGGAGGTCCTTGGACGAGGCACGAATCCTCACGGCGGTAGCCATTGAAACCCGCTTGCAGACAACTTGGGACGACTTCTTCGCCGCCTATGACGTATTCGCGTGCGCGACCAGCCAGGTGCCGCCCTTCCCTCTCAGCCAACCTTGGGTTGACCAGATCGACGGTGTCCCCATGGACCGCTACACGGATTGGATGCGGTCCTGTTCACGGCTCAGCGTCCCGGCCGGCCCTTCAATCTCCATTCCGGCCGGTTTCACGGAAGACGGCCTTCCGATCGGAATGCAACTCTGCGCTGCCCGTCACCACGACCAGGCGCTCCTTGGTCTGGCCCGACTAGCCGAGCAGGTGCTCTGCGTGGCCCGACGGCCCCCGCTCGAACGCATCGCCGGTCTGGATCCGGCCGACCTTCCGGCCGGTCCGCCACCTGAGGACAGGTAGAGGGGGACCCAAGTCACACTCTGGATCGTTGTCTCTCCCCGATCGCACCCGTAGATTTTCTCTGCCGGCCCTATGTACTGCCGGCGGGGATCCGGGTGGGCTCCCGCGGGAGGTGATTTCTATGCCGAAAGCGCCCGAACCGCTTCAAGTCTGGCGACGGGTCGTCCCGACCGAGTGGATTGACTACAACGGGCATCTCACCGAGGGCTATTACGGCGTGGCATTCGCCGACGCCTCGGACGAACTGCTCGTCTACCTCGGCTTCGGTCCCGACTACCGTGCCGAAAGCGGCACGTTCTACACCGTCGAGACGAGGATCCGCTTCCTTTCAGAGGTCCACAAGGGAGCGGAGATCGCCACGGCCTCCTACCTGCTGGGCGCCGATAGCAAACGACTCCACGTCCATCACGACCTTTTGGCCGACCAGGACCCCTCCCCGGTCGCCACCCAGGAGGTGATGCTGCTCCACGTCTCCCAGGGTGGCGAGGATGGACAACCCCGGGTCTCCTCTATGCGTGAGCCGATACTTACCAGGGCCCTAGACCTCGCCGAGGTTCACTCTTTGATCCCCGTACCCGACCACGTCGGGTACGGGGTCCGCAGCCTCTGATGAGCGGGACAAGTACCGGAGCATCAGCCACCCGTTCCCTCCTAGGTATCTGGGCCCTGTTTCTGGCCCTGGCGTTCCTCCAGATCGGGAACGGTCTACAACGCGTTCTGTTGCCCATTCGCGCTGGATCCGAGGGGTTCGGCGCCGGTTCGATGGGTGCCGTTATGGCGTTCCACTTCGCCGGCTTCCTACTCGGCGCCAAAGTCACCTCCCGGTTCCTCGTGTCGGTCGGGCACATCCGGGTTTTCGCCGCATTTGCTTCTCTCGCCTCGGTAGCCGTGCTCGTCAACGCCACACTTGTCATCCCCATCAGTTGGGCGGCTGTCTACTTCGTGAGTGGGGCCTGCAACGCGGGGATCATCGTGATTGTCGAGAGTTGGCTCAACGACCGGGCCACCAACGAGACCCGGGGTCGGATCCTTGGCGCCTACAGCGTGGTCCTCATGGGGGGAATGGCGGGAGGTCAGCTCCTAGCCGACATCGGATCGGCAGAGGGATTCCGCCTCTTCATTCTTGCCTCGGTCCTGGTGTCCCTGGCCGTTGTCCCGGTGACCCTCTCCGCGTCCACCAGCGCGCCGACCCCCAGCAGTGAGTCCATGCCTCTACGTGAGCTTTACCGAATCATCCCCGCGGCGGTCGTCGGGATCATCCTGGCCTCGTTCGTGCAGTCGGCCGCCTCGAGCATGGCCGCAGTCTTCGCCATCGAGTCGGAGATGCCATCCGGCCGGGTGACGATGTTCACTGCGGCCGCCCTGATCGGAGCGGTAACCCTCCAGATGCCTTTAGGAGCGCTCTCGGATCGCTTTCCCCGTCGAGCGGTGATCCTTGCCGTAGCCGGAGCCTCCTGCGGGCTAGCCACCCTCGGCGCGCTGGTACCCACGTCCAGCCTGTGGCTCATCGCCGTGAACCTGGCCTTCGGGGCCTGCGTGTTTCCTCTCTACGGGCAGTTCATCGCCCTGGCCAACGACTGGATCCCCCAGCACCAGAGGGTCGCTGCAGCTTCCACTCTGGTTTTGGCCAGCGGTTGCGGGGCGATTACCGCTCCAGTGGTGATCGGGTTTCTCATCACGGTCTTTGGACCGACTAGCTACTTCCTGTCCAACGCGACCGCCCTCGGGATCCTGGTCTTTTACCTCAGCTACCGGACCCGGGTACGGGAGGCTGTTCCGCTCGACAAGCAGACCGCCTTCCAGCCGGTGGTCGCCCGTTCCGGCCCGATCGCCCACACGGTGGGCGACTGGATAAGGCACCCCCTTGCCGGGTGGCACCACGGTCGCCGGCAAGGCGACTGAGCCCGGCTGCTAACGCGGGGGCAGGTCAGCCGGGCCGTCGGCCTTTCCGAAGAGAATTTCGGCGGCCCTGACCACGCCCGGGTCGGCCAGCAGGTCGTCACGGCGTTCAACCTGGGCCAGGAAGGTTCGTCTCCGCAGGAAGTCGTCAAGGTCTCCGATCTGCTCGCACTCCCCCATTACTGCGACCTCGGCCTCGCAGTAGTCAACCCGGTCGCTGAGCGGCCGGCCAGCCCCTGGATCCTCGGCGATGCCATCGACGATCCTGAGGGCCCGACTCCCGTGGCGCCGCCACAACGGTGCCCACCGAGGTCGCTCAATCCCGGTCGCCCGGGCGGCGTCCTCGAACCGGTGGCGCTCGACGACGTCGGGTTCCCCGTACCAGCGTCGGGCCGCCTCCATGGGCCGCAGGCCGCACTGGCGGGCGGATTCGATCACTTCACTACCTACGTTCAGGCAATCTGAGAGCTTGCCTCCCAAAACCGAGATCACTTTCCGCCGCCGGTCGACTTCCACGGCATGTCGCCGTGAGAGTTCCGTCCATTCGCGTCCGTCGGAGGTGCCACCGGGAGGAACGACCAGCGATCGGACCCCGCAGCGTTCCGCGATGACATCGTCCGCGGTGATGGACCGGCCCAACTCCAACCGGGTGTTGGCCTGGTCGAGGAGAAAGGAACGGTCCTCGTCGGTGACCTCCACCTGCGGATCGGTCACCCGGGTGTCGGTGGTTCCGATAACCGACCGGTGGGCCATAGGGAGTACGTAGAACAGGCGCTGCCGGTCGTCGAAGAAGGCGAGAATCCTCCCCGAGTCGGTGATCTGTGGAACGACCAGGTGCACACCCTTCGAGAAGACCAGTCGGTTGGTGGTCCGGGTTCCGGTCGCTTCTTCGAGGTCAGGGACCTCCGGTCCCGCGGTATTGACGAGCACCGAGGCTTCGGCCTCCAGGGGCGCCCCAGAAACCGTGTCCCGGAGCCCGATGCGCCACCCGGCGGGTGACCATTCGGCTCCTACCATCTCGACCCGGTTGGCCACCGCGGCACCGTGGTCGATCGCTGCGAGCGCGAACTCGGAAACGAAACGGGCGTCGTTGTCGGCCAGGAGGTAGTCGGAGTATTCAATGCCTCCCTCAACCTCCGCGGTGTCCACCGCAGGCTCCAGGCGCCGGATGGTGGAGGCCGGGCGGTGCCGAGGACGACGAGTCGCGAACTGGCCGAGCGCCCAATAGGCGTTCGCCCCAAGTGCCGCAAACCACGGGGGGTGGGGGGTCCCCGCCCCCAGGGCGGCCAAGAATCGTGATTCCACCAACCGGGTCGGATAGGCCCGGGCCAGTTGGTTCCGGGAGCGGCAGAGTTCGGCCACCAAGCGCACCTCGTAGCTCTCCAGGTATTTGAAGCCGCCCCAAACCATGTTCGATGACTCCTGGCTGGTTCCGCAACCGAAGTCGTGTCGTTCCACCAGACCGACCCGCAAACCGGCCGCCGCGAGGGCCAGAGCCGAGACGGCGCCGTTGATGCCCCCACCGACCACGAGGACGTCAAGTGGGTGTGAGACCAGCCGGTCCAGATTGCGGCCCCGGGAGGCGGCTCCCGGGTCGGTGGATGTCATACGGCAGAAACGGCGCTTAAGTCGTGAAACCCAGTATCGGGCGTAGTCCGTGAATGGTGACTTGGCTGAAGAGTCCAGCTTTGGAATACGGGTCGCCGGCGGCCAGTTCGGCCACCGCCGTCCGGTCCGGCATGTCGACCACGATCAGGGAACCACACATCTCCCCCTCATCGTCAAGGAGCGGTCCTCCGAAGACCACATCAACTCCAGAGAGGTAATCCAGGTGGCGTTCACGGGTCGAGGCGCGTAAATCTCCGGCGTCGGGCCGGTCTAGGGCGTGGATCACGAAGTGCATTGGCTCCCCCTCCAGTAGGTCCAGAGGGTATCGGTACCCGGTTACGACCTATTTGGGATGGGCGGCGGGGACACCGCATAGCGTGCTGGTCGCCAGGCGAGTGGGGGTTAGCCATGCACGAAGTCGATCTTCTCGTCGATGGTCTCGACTTCGGCGAAGGCCCTCGTTGGCGTGACGGACAGTTGTGGTATTCCGACTTCTTCCAACACCGGGTGTACACGGTCACCGCCGACGGCCAGCGGGAAACGGTTTTGGACCTCGGGGAGGAACAGCCCTCCGGCCTGGGGTGGCTTCCTGATGGGGACCTCCTGGTCGTGGGAATGCTTGGCCGGCGCATTCTCCGCTACGACGGCACAGAGGTCAGAGTGCATGCCGAACTCGACCACATAGCAACCTCGCACTGCAATGACATGGTGGTGGACCGCCGGGGCAACGCCTACGTGGGGAACTTCGGTTTCGACTACGGCGCCGGCCAGGCGCCGGCTGGAGCGGCACTGGCCCTTGTCCGCCCGGACGGCAGCACGCTGGCCGTCGCCGAGGACCTCCAGTTCCCCAACGGAGCAGTCATCACCCCGGACGGGACGACGCTAGTAGTCGGTGAGACGTTCGGCAGTCGGTACTGCGCGTTCACTGTTGCCACCGACGGCACCCTCTCGGATCGGCGGATCTGGGCGGAGGTTCCCGGCCGCATGCCGGACGGATGCTGCCTTGATACAGCCGGGGGAATCTGGTTCGCTGACGCCATTCGACCCGAGGTGGTCCGGGTCGTCGAGGGTGGAGAGATCACCGACGCCGTCGAGGTCCCCCAGCGGGCCTTCGCCTGCATGCTGGGCGGCGACCAAGGCACCACCCTGTTCGTGATAACGGCCCCGAGCGACCCTCAAGCAGGTCTGAGGCCCGGTCAGGGAGCCGTCTGGGCCGTAGAGGTCGACTCTCAACACGCAGGGTTGCCCTAATCCGACAACGTCGGGTCAGGGCGTATCGGTTATCAGCTCGGTCTCAACAAGGCGGATCAGCGGAATGCGCCGTTCGGTGAGGCCCTGGTAGTCGTCGTACCAGGCTCGGTCGGTGCACAACTGTTTCCAGACCACGGCATGCTCGTCGCCTTCGAGGAATTGGTGATCAGACCAGTAACACCCGGACTGGCTCCGGACCCGTACCCGGGGGTTGGCGTCCCGATCCCTCAGGTTGAGGACCCAGTCAGGTTCCTTTTCTGCACCGGCGAAAGAACCAACCACGACCCGGTCGCCGTTCTCGTCCCGCCATACCGGTAGCGCGCACTTGTGCTCCCGTCCCGAACGCCGGCCGATGGTGTGGAGCACAACGTGGTGCATGCCGACCTGCATCCAGACGTCGTCCGCGTCGGTGGTCTCCAGGGCCACCACGTGCGACCTGGAGATTTCCACGATCTGATCGTGGCTGGGGGTTTCCCAGAACTGTTCCACCCTCTGGTCGTCTTGATCTTCGCTCATGCCGGTTTCCTTCCGTGCGGTGACTCGGTTCGACGGTCACACCAGGAGCTTCTCGCAGCCGGTGCCATCCAGTTGGTCGTCCACCCACGACCGGTCCTGATCGTCCAACTCCTCGTACTCGCTGCGAATCCATCCCAGACACTTCGCCTGGTACTTGAACGGGGCTTGGGAGAACTCAACACTGTCAATGGCCACGACCAGTTCGTCCTCCCCTGCCGCCAAGGCCGCTGCATTGGCCAGCATGAACGGGGCGTAGGTCCGTCCGGCTTCCCCGAGGAGGGCCAGGGTGCTGGCCGGCAACTGGTCGCGGTCCAACCAGCCGGAAGCCCCGTCCACCGGCCACCAATGGAGGTCGTCGATGTGGTCCACCCATACCACCGTGCGCGGTGAGTGCTTTACGGCTAGGCGGGCCGAATGGGCCTCGAATCGGGTCAGTTGGGTGAGTTGGCCGTAGAGGCCGAAGTCTGAGCATCCGGGTCGACTCCCGAACAGGAAGGGTTCTTGGGCCAGGTGGGCCTCCAACAGGTGGAGGAGGCGGACGTAGCTGTCTTCGATGGCCTTTCGGTTGCCGTCTGTAGAGCCGACCAGGGCTGTTCGACCGACCTGGCGGTCCCTAATCATCGCCGCCGCCGCCTCGTGGATCGGGGACGGCATCTGCAGATTCTGGGCCAGTGGTAGGAGGAGACCGGCCTTCTCGATCGCTTCGGGATACAGGTGGTGCCACCGGTAGTGGTACATCATCTTTGTGCACCACTCGTCGGCAAAGTCCTCGAGGAGATGGTCGAGGAAAGCCAGGGCCGGATCGGCCGGCACCACCGACCGTTCCGCCTCTAATCCCTCAAGGCGCATGATCTGAGGACTCGAGTCGACCATCGAATCCGGGTAATCGCCCTTTTCGTCGGGAAAGGCCAGGGTCGGCTGGAGCCTGACCGGTGGCTCGGGCAGGTCGTCGAATTCGGAGTCCCGGGGAATCCACTGGTGCGGGATCCGCCGGTACCGGAGCACGGCGCGCATTTTCATGCTGTACGGCGATCCGTAGGAGCCACCGATCTTCACTGGATGTTCCACGCAACGAGCCCTCCGGAAACCTGGTCTGACGCTACGACCTCGCGATGTCGGTCCGCGAGCCGGAACGGTCTCGTTCCGTGGCAGGCTGTCCCCAATGGGCGAACCTGAAGTTGCGCTGGCCACGCCCGACACGGCCACCAGGACCTTTTCCATTTCGATGGTGATCTCCGGGGTCCGCTGCGTGCTGGCCTACGTGGTCTTCCCCTGGTTGCTTCCGGTACTCGGGGTGACCGGAGGGGTTGGCCCAGGCGTGGGCCTGGCCATCGGCACAGTGGCCATCGGATTCAACGTTTGGAGCATCTTTCGCTTCTGGCGGGCCGACCACCGTCTCAAGTGGCTAGTGGTCCCGATCAATGTCGCGGTGATCGTTCTGCTTCTGATCCTCGTTGGCTTCGATGTCGCTGATCTCACCGGTTGAGCACGGGGCTTAGATGGGCAGCGGACAACCCGACTCTGAACGGCCCCTGAGCCGTGGGCCCGTCCGGTTCCTTTGGCTTGTCCTGGGATTCCTCTCGGTCGGAGTTGGCGGTGTTGGGGTGGTTGTCCCGGGCCTTCCCACGACGGTGTTCATGGTGATCGGCGCTTCCTGCTTCGCCCGTTCGAGCCCCCGTTTCGAGAAGTGGATCCTTGACCTGCCTGGCGTCGGCCCGATGGTGGGCGACTACCGGCGGGGGCTCGGAATGCCTCGGCGGGCCAAGGTGTTGGCCATCTCGATGATCGTCGTGGCCTGTGGGATCAGCGCCGGACTGTTGATCAACCAACTTGTCGTCCGTTTGGTCGTTGCCGCAGTGGGTCTCGTGGGTGTCTGGTTCGTCGGGTTACATGTGCCCACCCGAGAGCGGGTGCTTGGCAAGCCGGGTTCCGAATAGCCGTTCTTGTCCCCCGGAGGTGGGTTGGGAAGAGTTCCTTCCGCGTCCGGTACGCTCGTTTCCAACAATGCACCGGGGAGCTCGGGCCGTGCGCCGGGCTGAGAGGACAGCGGCTGCCGAAGGCAGGGGTGCTGTCGACCCGACCAGAACCTGATCTGGGTAATGCCAGCGGAGGGAGGATCGATGTACCGCCCCGTTCACCAGGTGCTCCTGGCGTCCGTCATTGCGTTAGCTGTTGCTGCGTGCGGTGAAAATCTTGAAAGCGCTGGCCCTCTCGGGGACCTGACCACCGCGCCGGAGTCGATCAGCGGACAGACCATCACCCTCGTTACCCACGACTCGTTCGTGCTCTCGGACGGGGTTCTTGACGCGTTCACTAGAGCGACCGGGGTGGGAGTAGTACAGCGAGCGGCCGGGGACACCGGTCAGATGGTCGCCACGGCGATCCTTACCGGCGACAACCCGCTTGGCGACGTGATGTTCGGGGTGGACAACACGTTCCTACAACGAGCCCTTGACGCAGACCTCTTCGAGCCGTACGTCTCTCCAGCGCTGTCCGGAGTGCCCGAGGGGCTCCGTCTGGATTCCCGGCACCGGGTCACGCCGATCGACTACGGGGACGTGTGTATCAATTACTGGATAGACCGGTTCGACGACGATCTACCCCCTCCACAGAGCCTTGCCGACCTGGCTGACCCGGCCTACCGGGGTCTGCTGGTTGTCCAGAACCCGGAGACCTCCTCACCGGGTCTGGCTTTCCTGCTGGCCACCATCTCGGAGTACGGCAACGGCTGGGAGGACTACTGGCGTGCCTTACGAGACAACGACGTCCTGGTAACCGCCGGTTGGGAGGAGGCCTACTACGGCGCGTTCGTATCCGGGGGCGGTGACCGTCCGATTGTGGTCTCCTACGCCTCTAGTCCACCCGCCGAGGTCGTCTATGCCGACCCGCCGGTCACCGAGGCGCCGACCGGCGTGGTCACCGACACCTGCTTCCGCCAGGTCGAATTCGCTGGGATCCTCTCCGGCACCCAACATCGGGCCGCCTCGGAGGCTCTGATCGACTTCATGTTGACGCCCATCTTTCAGGAGGACCTCCCGTTGAGCATGTTTGTCTATCCGGCTGTCGAATCGACGGCCCTTCCCCGGGTGTTCCTCGATCACGTCGACACACCGGTGGCACCACACCACCTGGACCCGGCAACTATCGGAGCGAACCGCAATATGTGGACCGAGCGATGGACCGATCTGGTTCTCCGCTAGGACGGCTCTCAAACCGCGGCCTCCTGTTGGTCGCTCTGGCTCCCGTCACATTCCTGACTGTCTTCTTCGTCTACCCGATCGCTTCAATCTTGTGGCGGGGAGCCACCTCCGACATCGGATCCCTCCTCGAGTCATTCGGGAAACCGACGTTCGTGCGGGTCGTCTGGTTCACCCTCTGGCAGGCTGCCGCCTCCACTGCTCTCACTGTCGTGATAGCCCTCCCCACTTGCCACCTGTTGGCCCTCCACCGGTTCCGAGGAAGGGCTGCGCTACGGGCAGCAACCACCGTCCCGTTCGTGCTGCCCACCGTCGTGGTCGGCGGGGCGTTTACCGCCCTGTTCGACCGGCTCGGCCTCGTCGGCGGCGTATTCCGTGTTCACCACACGATCTGGGCGGTGCTTCTCGCCCATGTCTTTTTCAACGTGGCCGTGGTGGTACGCACTGTCGGGTCTTTCTGGGAGGGCATGGGTGTCGGCCCCGAGGAACAGGCTCGTTCGCTCGGTGCGTCCCCATGGCAGGCTCTCCGGTGGGTCACCCTTCCCCGCCTGGGTCCGGCCTTGGCGTCCGCGGCGTCCATCGTCTTCCTGTTCTGCCTGACCTCCTTCGGGGTGATCCTCATCCTCGGGGGCCCCACCATGGCCACTCTCGAAACCGAAGTGTGGCGCCACGCCGTCTGGCGTGGCGATCTCCCGTCAGCCACTGCCCTGGCCGTAGTACAACTCGTAGCTGTCGTTGCCGCCGTGGCCGTCACCAACCGGTTACAGCGCCGGCTTGTTGTCCCCGGTCGACAACAAGCCGGGAGGCTTCCCAAACCCGCCCGTCATCTGCTGGCCGCCAATCTGGCTGGGGTGGGACTCCTCATCGGCCTTCCGGTGGCCGTCCTGCTCGAACGCTCACTGTCAACCCATGGTGGTTATTCATTCCGCAACTATTCGGCACTGGCCGACCGGGTCGACCTTCTCCCAGTCAGCTCGCTGGTCGCGCTATCCAACTCACTACTCTTCGCGGTGCTGGCCACCGGCATGGCGGTCGTGGTAGGCGGCCTGGCTTCGGTTGTGGTCGTCCACGGTCGGCACTGGACGTCACGCCTCCTGGACCTCGGAATGACCCTGCCGCTCGGCGCCTCGGCGGTCACCCTTGGTTTCGGGATGCTCATTGCCCTCGACGAACCGCCCCTGGATGTCCGTTCGTCACGCTGGCTGGTGCCGGTGGCCCATGCCCTAGTGGGAGTGCCGTTCGTGATACGGATCCTGGTGCCCACACTGCGCAGCGTTGACGCTCGTCTTCGGGAGGCCGCCGCGGTCCTCGGGGCTTCACCCACCAGTGTCCGCATGGAGGTCGACCTTCCGATCGCCTGGCGTGGACTGCTCGTAGGGGCCGGGTTCGCGTTTGCCGTCTCGATCGGCGAGTTTGGGGCCACATCGTTCCTCCCCCGGTCCCCGGACCGACTCACCGCGCCGTTGGCCCTCTTTCGGTTACTCGGCACGCCTGGAGAGGCATTGCGCGGTCAGGCCATGGCCCTCGCTGTTGTCCTTATGGGTCTCACTGCATGTGCGGTTCTAGCCATCGAGCGTGTAAGGGGCCCCATTCGGGGGAGCTTATGAGCGGGCTTCATGTCGAAGGTGTTGGTGTGTCCTATGGGGAACTGGCCGTCCTGGAGGACCTCGACCTTGTGGTCCAACGGAGTGAGGTAGTTGTCCTTCTCGGCCCGAGCGGCAGCGGTAAGACAACCTTGTTACGGGTAGTGGCCGGGCTCCGGCGCCCGGATTCTGGCCGGATCCGCTGGGGCGGCGAGGACCTCACCGACATAGCGGTCCACCGGCGTGGTGTGGGCCTCGTGTTTCAAGACAACGCCCTGTTTCCCCACCGCGATGTAGAGGACAACGTGGCATTTGGACTCCGCGTGGCCGGGATCCCGGTCGGGAGCCGCATCCGCCAGGTGGCAGAGATGCTGAGACTCGTCGGACTCGACGGTTTCGCCGCCCGGTCGGTGGACACCCTGTCGGGAGGGGAAGCACAACGGGTCGCCCTGGCCCGGGCCCTGGCTCCCGGTCCACGGCTTCTGCTCCTCGACGAGCCGTTCGGGTCTCTGGATCGGGTGCTACGCGACCGATTGGTCGGTGAGGTGGGCGGCCTACTGCGCTCGCTCGGCCAGACTGCGTTGCACGTGACCCACGACCGGGACGAAGCTTTCGCGATAGCCGACCGGATCGCGGTGTTGGGCAAGGGCCGAATCCAGCGCATCGGCACCCCCGCCGAAGTGTGGGCCGAACCGGGGACCGTGTACGTCGCCCGGTGCCTGGGTCACGTAAACCTGGTTGAGTTGGACTCCCGTGGCCGGTGTCCTCTGGGTCACTTGGCTGATGGCGCAGGAACGGTCCTGGTTCACGGCGATCGGGTGGTTATCGGCCCGTCGGGGGACGACGGAG
>JAKUSA010000034.1 GCA_022449565.1 Acidimicrobiales bacterium
CCTACGATGCCAGTGTGGAGGACTTCGATCCACCCGGCGCCGAGAATCCGATCTACGGCCTTCCCTTCCTCAACGACATAGTACGAGCCCTTGGATCCCAGGGCGCACAGTCGGCCCGTCAAGTGGCCATGGCCGTCGCCGCCGAGGGAGTGAGTGAACCGAACGTGGACCCGGTAGTCCGCATCGAGTTCGAGGCGTTGGCCCGGGTGGCCGAGCTCCACGTCGCCGAACACACCGGGCTCCCGCCCTCTCGGGAGGGTTCGCTTGCGGTGGAGCCGCTGACCCGGGCCGGCTGGGCGGCCCGATCTGTCGACGCCCTCCGACCGCTGCTGGGGGTGCTGGCCGAGCCTCCCCCTACCGAACGGGCGGATCCGGATGAGGAGGCCGACGGGTCAACAGCATGGCTCGGCGAGGTGATGGCGACCCTTGCCCCGTTGATGGCCGAGATGACCGCCGGAACGCTTGTCGGGCGACTGGCCACTCGCAGCCTCGGCTCCTACGACCTGCCGATTCCCCGGGATGACGACCGGATCCTCCTGGTGGCCCCCAACATCGCTTCGTTCGCCGAGGATTGGAGCCTGCCCGCCGAGGAGGTTCGCCTTTGGGTTTGCCTCCACGAAGTGGCCCATCATGCGGTACTGGGAGTCCCGCACGTCCGGGTCGCCATGAACGGCCTGCTGGCCTCTCATGCCGCCGGCTTCCGCAACGACCCGTCGGTCCTCGAGGAGCGCCTCGGCGAGTTCGACCCGGCGACCGGACCGGAGGGTCTCGCATCGCTGCAACGGCTACTGGAGCCTGAATCGGTGCTTTCTGCGGTGCGCTCACCGGAGCAGTTGGCGCTGCTGCCCCGCCTGGAGGCTCTGGTGGCAGTAGTGATCGGCTTTGTGGACCACACAATGGACCGGATCGGCGACGGTCTCATCGCGTCGTACCCGATGGTTACCGAGGCGCTGCGTCGCCGCCGGGTGACCACCGACCGGACTGATCGGTTCGTGGAACGGATCCTGGGCCTAGACCTCACCCAGGACCAGGTCGACCGGGGAGCCAGGTTTGTGGCCGGGGTGGTCGAGCGGGCCGGGCCTGAGGCGCTGGACCGATTGTGGGTAGATGGCACGTGCCTTCCGACCCCCAACGAGGTCGATGCTCCGGGCCTCTGGCTGGCCCGGATCCACCTCGACTCCGACGGCTAGCCCCCCTCGTCGGGCTCACTGTTCTCACCAGCCTGGTCGGCCCCGAGCGGCCAGAACCCCAGTTGGCCGTCCGGTCGATCGGGCTCCTCGGGAGTGACCTGACGTTGCATGCGGCGGGCCTGCCGGGTGCTCGTCAGGTAGCCGACCAGGCCCACGCCGATCCCGGCGACCATGGCCATATAGCCGACCTCGATCGGCATGGGCAGCGCCACGGGCAGGAAGGCACCGAGCGCCCAAAACAGTTGGAACCGTCCCTCGAACCGGGCGAAGGACCGACCGTGGTTGGCGTCAGGGGCATCGCGCTGGACGAGCGAGTCGAAAGCCAGCTTGGCCAACCCGGACGAGCCAGCGATGACCATGGCGACCAGCATCGCCCCGACCACCGACCCGATCCAGCCGGCCAGCACCGTGCCGACCAGAGCGTTGAACAGCACACCAGAGATGATCCGCTCCTCGACCACGGACCGTCGCAGCCGAGGGGCCAGTCGAGCGCCAAATAGGGCACCACCACTGGCGCAGACCAGCACTGCGGCGTAGTGCCAGGCCGGGGCCCCCGGGTTACCGAAGATGTCCTGGTGGCGCGCCACCCCGACGGCAGCACCGACCCCCCGGCCGACACCTTCTGTGGCAACACCCTCATCGCCACCTCGGAACTCGAAGGCTAGGAGGAAGGTCATGAATCCGACGCTCGCCCGGAGCATCCCCATGGCCCAAGCCGCGGTGACGATGCCTGCTCCCCGCAGCTCGGCCCGCTCATCGGCGGTCGGCGGGGCGGGGGCGACTGTGATTCGGGGCACCTGCACGGCCAGCACCAGGGTGAGGGTGAACGAAACCACGGCTGCTGCGGCCGGCCAGGAAGAGCCGCCCAGCAGGGTTAGTCCGCCAAGCGCGGCACCGGCCACGCTTCCAACCGCGCTAAGCAGGGTGAGCTTCGAATTGGCCTCCATGAAGTCGCTGTCGGATTGGACCAGTTTGGGTACTACGGCGCTCTTGGCCACCGAGTAACTCTTCTGGAGGACCAGTACTCCGAAGGCGATTGGGAACAGTGCGAGGCCGTCGATGTAGAGAAACATGAGGTAGGCGAGGACGGCCCGGCCCACCACGGTAAGCAGAATCATCCCTCGGCGCCCGCCGCGGATGCGGTCGACTAGCGGCCCGATCAGTGGGGTGACTACCGCGAATGGCGCGGCGGTCAGCAGGAGGTAAAGGGCCACCCTCCAACGAGCCGCCGAGGGGTCAATCGAGAAAAAGATCGACCCGGCCAGGGCTACGGCGATCATGGCGTCCGAGGCGGCGGCCGCCAGGTGAGTTCGGGCTAGCCGAGTGAACGGACTGACAGGTGACAACGGTGCCGGAGCGTCCACCCGGCTCAGGCTAGGTGGCGGTGATGTCGGCCGGTGGGGGGTCGGCCGCTCAGGGGGGGAGTTGGCACTCGTATCGCGGGTCCCAGATGGTGACGAGCAGGACCGCAGCAGCCAAGGTCATCCCGGCACCCCAACTTCGGCGGCCCAATCCCCTATCGGCAGGTTCCACTCGAGCGCCCTGACCGGGTCGAGAGCCGTGACCGTGGCGTAACCCTCCCCCAGCAGGGCCGAGTCCGTCCCAGCCGGCGCCTCATCGTCGGTGGGCACGAGGTCGATATTGATACCGGTGGAATCGCGACCTGCAATGACCGTGCGCACCCTGCCAACCGACGCCAGGTCAGCCTGCCGAAGGCCGCGGACCTCCGAGCCCGACAGGTTCGGCACGTTCAGGTTGAGCATCATCGGCCCCGGCGCGCTGGCCAGCCAACGGGTCAACGGTGCGGCAAAGTGGGTCGCCGTGGACCAGATCCGCTCACCCTCAGCCGCTGGCCGAACATCGAGGCTCACCGCCAGGCCTGACCGGCCGAACCGGGCACCGGCCATCACCGCGCCGACGGTCCCCGAAAACAGGGTTGACCGCCCCGTGTTTGGTCCCAAGTTCACCCCGGCA
Organism: Acidimicrobiales bacterium; assembly: GCA_022449565.1. Lineage (GTDB taxonomy): Bacteria > Actinomycetota > Acidimicrobiia > Acidimicrobiales > MedAcidi-G1 > JAKUSA01. The sequence goes on from JAKUSA010000034.1 coordinate 3,165, forward strand.
AGCACCAGGTCGGGTGGGTCGCCGAACCCGCCGATCATTGCCAACATCACGATGAGCGCCGGTGGCGCGCCGACCGAGTAGGCGGGTGTCGCACCAAGCCCGGGAAGGTCGAATTCCTCGACCCGGACCCGGTCGGGATCGTCGAGTGGGACGAGCGACGCGGAGACGCCACTGAGGTTGACCGGTGGCGCAGCCACAACCGTCTCGAAACCCAGTTCCGAGACCAGTTCGGCGAGCGCATGGAGACCGGCCGATTTGAATCCGTCGTCGTTGGTGACCAGGGCCTTCACGGGTCGGTGGCGCGGTTCAGGTCCGCGTGTGGTCGTCCTCGTCGAAATAGTCGAGCCGATCAACCGGCATGACCACAGCTGTTGCGACGTTTGCGCAGTGGGCGGCAACCCGTTTGAGGAACCGGTAGAGCAGAGCGCGGGGGACAGCGACGAGGGCGGGGGCCGTTGCGTGCACCAACTCGTTGACCAGGCCATCGAACTCGCGGCGCAACTGGTCGCCCCGTTCGATGTAGGCCCGGGCGCGGTCCTCGTCGCGCGTGTCGAGGATCTCCCCCATGAGCGCAATGCGCGATGAGAGCTCGTCCCGAAATCCGAGGATCTGCTCCAGATCCTCGGCCCCACTGAACGACACCCCCTCCAAGGCGAGATCGAAGATGTTCTTGTTGTAGTCACCGATGCGTTCGAGGTCCTTGATCATGTTCATGAACACGAGCATCTCGCCGGCGTCGGCCGTCCCATGGACCGAGATGTGGACCAGAAGCTCACGCCGGATCTCGATCTCGGTCAGGTTGATCTGCCGATCGGTCCGGCGCACCTCGTCGGCGACGGTTTCCACGGCACCTCCGGTGACGGCATTCATGGCCAGGTCGAAGGTGTGCCGGGCGTCGGCGATCATCCGTTGCACCTGGGACTCAATCTGGCTGATTCCACCCTCGTCGGAGCGGAAGAAACTCATAACCATCTGTCAGGCTCCAATCCGTTCTCTATTCCTAGCGCAGGATCATCACGCCGAGTAGCGGTATGACCAGGAACATAGCCAGCACGTAGGTGACCGCCCATGTGCGCCTCTCCGCACTGATCCGTGCCAGACCAGTGGCCAGGCGTATTGGCAGGGCACGGAGACTCCGTACTGGGTAGAACAGCGCGATCCCAGTGATGTTGAACAGCGTGTGCACGAGGGCCACGGTTACCGCCGCCGGGCTCCCCGTGGCCAGTGATGCCAACAGGGCGGTGACTGTGGTGCCCACGTTCGCACCCAGGGTGATCGGGTAGACGTTTTCAAGACTGAGTACTCCCGCGGCAGCAAGTGGCACCAGCACCGACGTGGTGATAGACGACGACTGGACCGCGACGGTGATAATCATCCCCAGCACGATCGCCACCAGGCCCGACCCAGCGCCCAGCGTCCGGTTGATGGCGGCTTCGACCCGATCAGCGACCAGGAGCCGCATGTTCCTCGTGACAAAGGCGAGGGCCAGGAAGATGAAGACCAGACCGATGACGATCATCAACGCGCCCTTCAGATCACCATGGGTGCCCAGTTCAGAGAGGAGGTCCATGATCCATCCGGCCGGGATTTTGACTGCTGCCTTGAGCGGGCTCTTGAAACTCGCTCCCGAGGTGCCGATAACCAGGTCGGTTATCCAGCCGGCCACCCCAGAGAGGTATCCGGTAAGCAACTCCACCGGAAGGAGAACCGCGACGGCGAGGAGGTTGAAGAAGTCGTGGACCGTGGCCGCGGCGAAGGCCCTCCTGAAGTCGTCGCCGCGCCGCAGGTATCCCAGGGAGGCGAGGATGTTGGTGACCGTGGTCCCGATGTTGGCGCCCATGATCATCGGCACCGCGTCATCGATCCCGACGACACTGCTGGCCACCAGGCCGACGATCACCGAAGTCGACACTGATGAGGACTGGACGAGCACCGTTGCCAGGAGGCCGACAAACAGGCCTCCGATCGGGTTGGAGACTCCTTGGAAGAGGCCGTCTACGAAGTCCTTGCCCAGCGTTTTGAATCCACCACTCAGCAGCTCGACTCCGGTGAGGAAGAAGTAGAGCAGTATGACGACGACCAGCCCTCTGACGATCGTCGGGGCCTCGCGTCGCTGCGGTGATGCGGAGGTGGTCTCGGCCACGCGACTCCCTGGTGGATCGGCTCGACGAATCGTAGGACCTCAGCCTGACCACCGGGTGGCGTTTCGGTGGAAGAAAGATGTGAACCCGATCACTCTCGGGGAGGAGCTCGTCTCGGTCGGACGATGGCCGAAACGCCCTGGGGGCAGCTCAACCCCGCTTACACCTGTAGAGGAAGGACTTGAGGAGGTTGACATCGCGGGGCCAGGTCAGCAACTCGCGGGCCCCATCCGGCTCGACCCAGCGAACCTCGTCCACCTCGTCGTTGGGGCGGAATCTGCCGGACTTGACCTTCATGGCCCAGTAAGAGACCTCCTTCACCTGGTTCCTGCCCACCGGGTACCGCACTTGGCCGACCCGACCCTTAAGCCGACAGCGATAGCCGGTCTCCTCCTCGACCTCCCGCAGCGCGGTCTCTTTGAGCTTCTCCCCGGGATTCTGCTTGCCCTTAGGGAAACTCCAATCGTCATAGGAAGGCCGATGCACGACCAACACTTCAACGGCGCCCTTCCGCTTGCGGTAGACGAGCCCACCCCCGGCCTGGACGTCGACATCCTTCTTCTCCAATGACGACAAGGGGGCCTCAGTCGTGTTCGGCGCGCAACGAAGCAAGTTCGGCAAGCCTCAAGACCGTCCAGTCTGGCAGCGGGCACAGGGTGATCCGACCACCAGGCAGCCTGTCGACAAGGCTCCAAGCGTTGAAAACTCAGTGTTTCCTGGGCCGGAAAATCCCTTTTCGGCTGCTTTACGGCAGTTTTCGCGGGTTTGTGGGAGAAATGGGGTCTGACATCGCCTGATCAGGAGGCCCAACAGACCATGGAAACCATGTGGATGGCCCGGGGTAGTTGCGCGAACACGCCACCGAGGGTCTTCTTCCCGAGCGATGGGGTCGGGGTCGAGATCGCCAAGCAGATCTGCGCCGGGTGTCGGATGACTGAGCCCTGCCTTAACTATGCGCTCGAGCACCGCATCGACCATGGGGTGTGGGGTGGATGCTCGGAACGCCAACGGCGCAGGATTCTCCGACGGCGGCGGGAGTTGGCCATCAACGCGGCCTGAGCCCGCTTCTCCCAACGGGGACGTGCCCTCCACGTCCCCAGTCAGGCAGCAGCCCCGGCCTGGTCGGGGCTGCTGTCGCGCTCAGAGGTCTAACCCGGTCCTGTGAGGTGGGCTAGCCGGGTCGATCCGCCGCCTTGTGGTCTTCCTCGTAGCCGAGGTCCCAGGAGATAAGTATGTTGGCCCGTTCCGCATCGCGGTTGATCCGCTCCCGGTTGCGCCGGAACTGCGGGTCGTGGGGTGGTAGGAGCATCAACCGGGCGTGGATCCGATCACGGAACGACTCGAGAACCTGTGGCTCTCCGAAACCGGGTCTGACTTCCCAGTGCGGAGCCACTGGTCCGAGGTAAACGATGCCGACCTCGCCGATCGGCGGCTGGGTCTCCCCTTCAGCGGTGATGTAGGTCATCGGGGATAACTCCTCTGCGCCGGATGGATGAGCGGCGCCCGAGTGTAGCGACCGGCGGTGGCCTCCCGGCCCTGGTAACTGCCCGCCTCAGGAGGCGTCGTCGGAAGAGTCGTCCGATCCATCGGCCTCACCGGCTCCCTCGGCGATGCCCTTCTGGAGTTCACGCTGGGCGCGCCCCAGGTTGCGAGCCAACTTCGGGAGCTGGCTACCACCAAAAAGGACAAGCGCGACAAGCAGGACAATGAGCAATTCGTTGCTGCTTAGAAAGGCGAGCGTGTCCATTGTCCCAGACTACCCGCGGCGGCCCGCAGGTCAGGCCGACTGTTCTTCGGCTTGCTCTTCGGCCCGTATCAGCGCCCGCTGGCGCCTGATTCGCCGACGCTCCCGCTCGCTCATGCCACCCCAGATACCGAACTTCTCACCATTCTGCAGGGCGTACTCGAGACAGCCGTCGCGCACTACACAGCCCCGACAGACCTCCTTGGCCTCGCGGGTGCTAGCCCCCCTCTCGGGGAAGAACAGGTCGGGGTCGACGCCAAGGCAGTTGGCGAACTCTTGCCAGGACAGGTCCAGATCCGGCTTGGCATAGATACCCACGGTGTAATTACACCACTGTCATCTAGCCAAAAGCAATAGGGAAAGCCGAAATCCGGCCGAATTCTGGCGTCGCCAGATCGCGGTCGGTTTAGCGGACGGTTCGCAGCGTCCTCCGGTGGTCCACGAAGTCGACCAGCAGATAGTCGCCAAGGCTCTGGTTGGTGGTGAAGAAGGCCCGTCCTCCGTTCATGCGGGTCACCTGTTCGATGAACCGGGTCAGGTACGGGGTGGCGTCGAGCATGAACACGTTGATCCGGATGTCGTCGCGGGTACAGCGCTGCACCTCCAGGAGGGTCCTTTCAACGGTCTCCGGCGACGGCGGATAGCTAAAGAGCGGATAGCCGTCGTCGGTTAGGTGGGCTGTGGGCTCCCCGTCGGTGACCATGATGATCTGCTTGGTGCCGTTCTGGTTACCGAGCATCCGGCGGGCCAGCACGAACCCGTGCTGCATGTTGGTGCCGTACACGTAGTCCCAGGACACCTCGGGAAGACGTTCAGGCCGAATCTCCCGGGCCACCTCGCTGAAGGTGACTACCCCCAGGTAGTCCTGCGGGAACCGGCTTGATATGAGCGAGTGGAGGGCCATAGCCACCTTCTTGGCCGGCAAAAAGTTGTCACGCATGGGCATCGACAGTGAGAGGTCCAGCATCAGTACCGTGGCTGCCTGAACGGCCGACTCGGTGCGTTCCACCTCAAAGTCTTCAGGATGAAGGTCGACCGGAATGCCCGAGCCGTTCCGGACCAGGGCATTCCGGATTGTCCTTTCGATGTGCAGGTTGAACGGGTCGCCGAACTCGTAGGGCTTGGTGGCGAAGTCGCGTTCGTGCCCGATGCCGTCCCGGTCCAGATCATGGCGACCGGTCCGATCCCGGATAAGCCGCTGATACAGGTCACCTAGGGCGTTCTGGCCGAGACGCCGCACAGCCCGGGGGGTCAAGGTCAACTGCCCCTCGGTGTTCTCCACCAGGCCCGCCTCCTCCAGTAATCGGGTCATTTCAGCCAGGCGCTGGAGGCTCTCGGCCGACTGATCCCCGAGAAGGTCTCTCACCCGGTCGGTGTCGACCTCGGCCAGGGCCCCCGGCGATGTCGCCCCGCTCAGCATCTGCTCCAGCCGGTCCATATCGGCCAGGTCTTCGAACATTTGCATGGCCTCGATAAGGCCCAGTGGGTCCTGGCCGGTGAACTCCCGCGACTGGTCCCAGCCCATCTCGGGGAACAGATTGCGGAGGTTCCCCGAGAGCTGGTCCATCTGCCAGCGGAGGTCCATGTCCCCGAGTAGTTCCTGAGCTAGCTCCTCGAGTTGGGCTCGCTGCTCAGGGCTCATCGAGTTCATCATCTGGGCCATGGCGGCCATCCGTTGGGCCATGACCTCCAACAGTTCGTCCAGGCTCCGGGGGTTCTCGGGGAAAAAGTCCCCGAAGCTCTTCATGAACTCGTCGAAGTCAGGCTCCTCGCCGACCTGGCGCTGTTCGAACATCCGGTTCAGTCCGGCCAGCATGTCCTTCATTCGCAACATGTCCTCGCTGGTCATGCGCCCCACGTCGCCGACCATCTGGTCGACGGCCTGTTGCATCAGGTGCTCCCGTAACTGATCCACCAGTTCTTCGAATCGTCGGGCAGCCTCCGCCGACGTGAAGTCATACTGGCCGAGTGCTCGGACCCGTCCGGCCAGGTTCTCGTGGTCGAGGAGGTCGAGGACGCTCCGGCGGTCCTCGATCGCCTCGGACTCCACCTCGCGGCGGCGGCCGTCGTCGCCCTGGGCCTCAGAAAGCTCTTCGAGGGAGGCCCGCTCGGTCGCCACGACCTCGTCGAGAGCCTCGGAGATCTCATCGTAGACACCCCCCAGGTCGTGCTGTTCGAGTCGTTCCTGCCGGCGCTCCCGGAGTTTGCGGAGCATCTCCCGGATCCCCTCCAGCCTGGTGCCGTCCACCTCCATGCCCTGGTGGAGCATCCGGCGCAGGGCGGCGTTCGGGTCACCATGTTCGATCAGTTCATCTCCCATGGCCCGGAGCAGGGCGTCCGCGTCTAGGTCGGGGATCTGCTGGGTTCCGTCCCAGCGGGAGTAGGTGAATCGGACCGCCACGGCCCGGAATCTACCGCCAGACACCAAGGCCCACCGCCAGCGGGCCCGCCTATCCCTTTACCAGTCGGCGGCCTCGGGGATGAGTCGCCGTGCCTCGTCGACCAGGCCGAGGACCACGTCACCTAGGTAACCAGTTGGGGTGCGCGTGGAGTCGGAGCGCTGTCTGACGTGGACCCCTTCGAGCATGCAGGCCAACTTAAATTTGCCCATAACCGCGTACCAGCCGAGCGAATCGGGGGTGCGGCCGGCCCGTTCGGTCCAGCGAGCTACCGCCTCGGCCCGATTGGGAAGCCGGGAATCCATCGGGTCCCATCCGCCTATGAGGTAGCCAAGATCCATCAGCGGGTCGCCGATGGTCGCGTTCTCCCAGTCCAGGACGGCCAGCAACCGGGTGGGCTGCTCCCGGCTGAACAGTGCATTGTGGCGGTTGTAGTCGCCGTGCATGATCCCCGGCACTGTGGTTGTCGGCCGGTTGGCGTCGAGCCAGTCGGCCACCTCGTCGATGCCGGGAAGGTCCCGCTGCCGGTACGACTCGAGTTGGCCCCGCCACCGCCCGACCTGGCGTTCCAGGAACCCATCGGGCTTCCCCAGATCGGATAGCCCGGCCGCCGTATGGTCGACCGAGGACAGCGCGGCCAGGGCGTCAAGGAGTTCCTCGGCCACCCGCCGGGCCGCTGATGGCCCACCGATCTCTTCAGGCAGTGGGTCGAGCGGCAGGACGCCATCGATACGTTCCATCACGTAGAACACCGCGCCGGTCACCGATGGGTCGGTGCACAAGACAAGGGGTCGGGCGTGGGGCACGAGCGTTCCCTCCAGGGCTTGCTGGAACCGGAACTCCCGTTCCATGATCCGATTCGACCCGTCCACGGAGAGCGGAACCGCCGAGGGGCGGCGCAGTATCCAGGAGAGGTCGCCTCGGCGGACGGTGAACACCTCGTTGGACTCACCGGCCCTAACCCTCTCGAAAACCATCCCCGACCCAGCGCCGAGGCCCTGCTGATCGAACCAGTCGCGCAGCGCGGCGGGCCGGATGAGGCCCGGGAACGGGTCCTCGGGGTCCCCGGTGCTGGGAACCTCCTCGGCCCCCGAGGAGGCGAACAGGTCGCCCATGGCAGCCAACGGTCGAACCCTATCCAGTGACTCCCACGGCCCGCCCAGCCGCAGTTAGACCACCCGGCGGGCCTCCCGTAGCGTCCTCCGACAACGATCGAGGAGGAGCCGACCATGCCGATCAACCCGGATGCCACCGGCTCGGTGGGCCAACCCGCCGAGTTCTCCTGGACCTCCAAGGACAGCCTGCTCTACGCCATGGGCGTGGGCGCCGGCGTGTCTGACCCGACGGGGTTCGAACTGGAGTTCACTACCGAGAACAGCAACGATGTCACCCAGCGGGCCCTGCCCACCCAGGTGGTGGTGATGGGTGGCGGCAGCACCCCCGGCTTCGGCGACTTCAACCCGGTACACCTGCTCCACGCCGAGCAGGCAATCACGCTGCATCAGCCGGTCCCGGCGGCCGGCACCGCGGTAGCCACAGGTCGGGTGGGTCCCATCTATGACAAGGGCAAAGCGGCGCTGGTCTATCTGGAAACCGACGTGGCTGACGTCGACGGCAACCCCATATGGAACACCCGCTCAGGTCTGTTCATCGGTGGTGAGGGGGGGTGGGGCGGTGACCGGGGCCCGGCCACCGAATGGCATCTCCCCGACCGCGACGCCGACCACGTGGTCGCCTACCCGACCCGGCCGGACCAAGCGCTGCTCTATCGGCTCAACGGCGACCGGAACCCGCTGCACTCCGACCCGACCTTCGCCGCGGCGGCCGGCTTCGACAAGCCGATACTGCACGGCCTGTGTACCTACGGATTCACCGGTCGGGCCCTGTTGCACGCCCTCTGCGACTCCGACCCGGCCCGCTTCGGCAGCATGGGCGGTCGATTCAAGTCGCCGGTCGTCCCCGGTGAAACCCTCGAGGTTCACGCCTGGGAGGAGGACGGCCGGGTGATGTTCCAGACCCGAGTCGGCGACCGGGTGGTATTCGACAACGGGGTGATGACCCGCAGTTGAGCCATCGGGCCCGGCGCCTGGGACTAGGCGCGTGCGGCGTAGCGGGCCCGGGGTCCCGCCGCGTGCTTGTTCAGACGCTTCGACAGATGGAGGCCTTCGAGCACCAATTCGACGGCGCTGGCCACCATGGCCGGCCCATTGGAGGACTCTCCCTCCAATAGCGCGTCGACGGCCGGCTTCAGGGCCGGGACCTCCTCAGCGGCCATGTACACATAGGCCGCTGAGCCAATGTCCTCACCGGTCGACACCCCGTCGAGTCCCTCGAAAGCATCAATAATCGGGCGATGCAGGTCGGTGGGCACCAGCTCCCGGAACACCTCCAGTACGGCGGCCCGCAGTATCCGGTCGACCACCTCACCGTCCCGGTCCTCGTCAAGGCTCTCGACCTCCACTTTTCCGGAGGTGGCAGCCACTAGGGCCTCCAGGTCCGAGATCCTGGGCACGGCTTCGAGTTCCTCTGAGCGCAGGGCTCTTCGCACCGCGTTGGCCGTCATGGCCTCGTGGTTGGTGACACTCAGTCGTACCGACACCCCGGACCGCTGGTTGAGGTGCGGACTCTGGCGGGCCTGGTGGCTGAGGACTGCGATGACCCGGCTCATGAAACTGGGAACCCGTACCTCCAGGTCGGCGACGGTCGGCATCGTCGCCTCCTGGTGCACGATGTGCATCTCGACGTCGGGGTCTAGTGGGTAGTGGGTCCGTATCTGGGATCCAAACCGGTCCTTGAGGGGGGTGATGATCCGGCCCCGATTCGTGTAATCCTCGGGATTGGCGGAGGCGAAGAGAACCAGGTCGAGGGGGAGGCGGATCTTATGGCCGCGGATCTGGATGTCCCGCTCCTCCAGGACGTTGAGGAGGCCGACCTGGATCCGCTCGGCCAGGTCGGGGAGTTCGTTGATGGCGAACAGGCCGCGGTTGGTCCGGGGGACCAACCCGTAGTGGAGAGTCAACTCGTCGGAAAGGTACCGGCCTTCGGCAACTCTGATCGGGTCGACCTCGCCGATCAGGTCAGCGATTGAGGTGTCAGGAGTGGCCAACTTCTCGCCGTACCGGGCGTCGCTCGGCACCCACCGGATAGGGGTGGCGTCTCCGTGCTCGTCGACCAGGTCTCGGGCGTGGCGGGACACCGGGTGATAGGGGTCGTCGTTGATTTCCGAGCCGGCCACAATGGGCATCCACTCGTCGAGCAGGCCGGTCAGGCTCCGGATCAGACGGGTCTTAGCCTGGCCTCGCTCCCCGAGGAAGATGACGTCGTGGCCGGCGAGGAGGGCGTTCTCCAACTGGGGTATGACCGTGGTGTCGTAGCCGTGGACCTGCGGGAACAGCCGCTCCCCCGAGCGGATCCTGGCCACCAGGTTTCGACGCAACTCTTCCTTGACCGGGACCGACTCCCACCCCGACGACTGGAGGTCCCTCAGGGTGGCCGGGCGGGCCGGGCCCGATCGGCGGAACAGGGGTCGGGACATGCCGGGCACCCTACCGATACCGGCTAGCCGACCGACCAACGGAGCCGGGATCGCGTCAGAGGGGGCGCACTAGCGTCACGGCGTATGGAGTTATCCGGTCCGTGGCGGGCCCACGTCGCCGACGACATGCTCCGGAGGACCTTCCCGCTCGACGAGTTCGACGACGGCGGGTGGGCGGAGATCGACGTCCCCGGGCACTGGCGCGACGAGGCCGACTTCGCGGGCGTCGACGGCCCGCTCCTGTACCGCACTCGGTTCGAGGCCGACTCTCCGGGCCCCGACCGCCGGACCTGGTTGGAGTTCGACGGGCTCTTCTACCAGGGTGACGTGTGGCTGGACGGAACCTACGTAGGCGACACCGAGGGCTACTTCTTCGGTCACCTCCTGGAGGTCACCGACCGCCTCCGCCGGCAACGCGACCACCTGTTGGCCGTCGAGGTGGCCTGCCCGCCGGAACCCTCCTCGGGCGTGGGCCGCACCCTCACCGGGGTCACCCAGCGGGGCTGGAACCCGGGGGGGATCTGGAGGCCGGTCGGCCTGCGGGAAACCGGGCCGGTGGCCCTGAGACACCTACGGGTGGTGTGCACGGACGCCACCCCGACGGTTGCCACTCTGGCCGTGCGGGCCGTCGTTGACACGGCCCGACCCCGGCCCGTGGTGTTCCGTACCACGGTGTTCGGCATCGACCATCGGCACCCCCAGCCGCTGGCCGCCGGCGAGAACAGTCTGGAGTGGCGGGTTCGGGTGCCCCGTCCCCCACTGTGGTGGCCGCGCGAACTCGGCGACCAGCCCTTGTTCGACCTGCAGCTCACCGTGGCCACCGAGGACGGGGCGATAAGCGACTCGGCTGTCCGAAGGATCGGCTTCCGGTCGGTGCGCATGCGCGACCACATCTGGCGGATCAACGGGGAGCGCCTGTATTTGCGCGGGGCGATCGTGCCACCGCTAGATAGGAGCCTGGCCTCCATAGACGAGGCGTCGGCCACTGAGGACCTCCACCTAGCCCGCGAACTTGGCCTGAACCTGGTGCGAGTGGCAGGCCATGTCTCCCACCCGGCCCTCTACGAGGCCGCCGACCGGGCCGGGATGCTCGTCTGGCAGGACATGCCGCTCAGCGGCAGCTACCACCGGGGTGTCCGCGGCCCGGCGGTCCACCAGGCTGGAGAGCTGGTCAACCGCCTGGGCCACCACCCATCGATCGTCGTGTGGTGCGGCCACGACGTACCCGACCCGGTGGACCGGACGCGGGCCGCGCCTCGTCTCGTCGACCAGCAGAAGCCCACCTGGACCCGCACGGTGCTGGCCCGCTCAGTGCGCCGGGCCCTCGAGCGAGCTGATCCGTCCCGGCCGGTGATCAGCCACTCAGGTGTGCTGCCCAACCTCCCCCGGATGGACGACGCCGACAGCCACCTCTGGTTCGGCTGGCACGCTGGGGATGCTGCTGACCTGGCCGCCTACCTGGAGCGGGTTCCCCGGGCTGGCCGCTTCGTGTCAGCCTTCGGTGCCCAGTCGGTTCCCACCGGGTGCGAGGCCGTCGACGGGACCCGCTGGCCGTCCGTCGACTGGGAGCGGCTGGCCGGGGACTTCGGGGCCCACGCCGAGGTGCTGGCCCGCCGCTTTCCCCCGGGTGACCACCCGGACGCCGAGGCGTGGGCGGAGGCAACCCGCTCCCACCAGGCACAGTTGCTCAGAACCCAGATCGAACTGTTGCGCCGACTCAAGTACCGACCCTCCGGTGGCTTCGCCCTGGACCGCCTCCTCGATGGTGCCCCGGCGGTGAGCGGTGCGGTCTTCGACCATCTCCGATGCCCGAAACCGGCCCGCGCCGCGGTCGCCGGGGCGTGCGCTTCCACCGTGGTGGTGGCCTGGCCGCCGCCATCTCTGCCCGGAGGGGGGGGCGAACGGCAGACCTGGGTGTCGGTGGTCCACGATGGGCGGGAGCCCCTCGACCCGGCGAGGGTCACCGCCGAGTTGGTCGTCGCCGGGGTCACCCGGCGCTGGGCCTGGGAGGGCCGGGTGGAGGCCGACTCAGTGATCGATGTCGGTGGGATCACCTGGCCTGTAGGTAGCGCAACTGCTGAGGTCACGCTGTCGCTCAGCCTGACGGCGAACGGTGTGACGGCGACGAACCTCTACACGACATCCGAGGCTCCCATACGAAGTTGAGGCCGTCGCAGGTAGGTTCCTCCAACCCCTAGCAGGTCAGGTCCTACCCCGCAGCTTCCTCCCCAGCCAGACCACCGGGTCGTACCGCCTCGAGACAACGCGTTCCTTGAGGGGGATGATCGCGTTGTCGGTGATTCTGATGTTCTCAGGGCAGACCTCGGTGCAGCATTTCGTGATGTTGCACATGCCCAAGCCCATCTCGTCGGCTAGCAGGTCCTTCCGATCGGTGGCGTCTAGCGGATGCATCTCGAGAGACGCGACTCG
>JAKUSA010000035.1 GCA_022449565.1 Acidimicrobiales bacterium
GCTGCCAACAACGGCGAGATCAACGCCATTGTGGCCGCCTGGGTGGCCCAGCGTGACGCCGACGAGGTGGAACGGCTATGTGTCGAACACGACGTGATCGTGGGTACCGCCTATGACGCGGCCGACCTTTCGGCGGACGAGCATGTAGTGGCCCGGGGCGACATCCTGGTCGTCGACGATCCGGTGATCGGAGCGGTCCGACAGCAGGCGCCATTCCCCAGGATCTCCGGTCAGCCACCGGAGGCCCCGGCCGGTGCACCACGACTGGGTGAACACACCGACGATGTGCTGACCGAGGTGGTGGGGCTTACAGGAGACGAGATCGACGAATTCCGAGTCGCCGGGGTCATCTAACTGCCGGGGCGAACCTCGGGTAGTGCCACCGTCGCACAGGATGAGGCATCCTGAGCGGGTGATGTCGGTGGAGGATCATCTGACCTGCAACGTTGGTCGGATGCGGCGCGAGCGGCTGGCCCGGCTCCGACACCACATGGCCGCCCAGGACGTGGCCGTCGTCCTGCTGCTCCACGACCCCCACATCGCCTACGCCAGCGGCCACGTCGGTCCGGCGGTCGACACGACCCATGCAGTCCACCAGCGTTCGGTTGCCATCATCGGCCAAGAGGGGCCAGTCCACCTCTTTGCCGACCGTCCGTCGCCCGACCTTGCCGCGGAGATCCACCCCCCGGTGTTCCCGGAACTGGACGAGTCGATGGCCGATTTGGCAGAAGCGATAGGCATGGCCATCGAACCCAGCAACGCCGGGCGTTTGGCCATCGACGAGATGACCGGGGCGATGCTTCGGTCCGGACTCCTGGACGGCTTCGATCTGGTCGATGCCGGACGGATTCTCGGCCCCGCCCGCCTGGTGAAAACCGTGGATGAACTGGCCTGCATAGACCGGGCACAACGGATCAACGAAGTGGCCATGGAGGAGGTCCGGACCGCCTGTCTTCCCGGTGTTCGGAGATCAGAACTAGCCGGACTGTTCATCAGCCGGGTGCGTCAACTCGGAGTCGACGACGTCCTGATCGACCCGATATTCCAACCCATGCCCCGGAACCTTTCGGATGGGCCCAGGACCTCCACCGACCACGTGGCATTCCCCACCGGGGTCGAGGACCCGTTGTTCAACGAGAAATACCTGGTGTGGGTGGACACCGGGATCGGCGTGGAGGGGTACGCGTCAGATTACGGGCGCACATGGGTGGTCGGACGGGACCCGTCTTCGGCCGAACAGGACCTGTTCAGGAGGTGGTCGACGGTGATGGAGGCATCCCTGGCGGCCATCGTCCCCGGGGCCACCCTTGCCGAAGTAGGACGTGCGGCCACCGGGGCGGAACGAGGGGCCATTCCCTGGCTGCCCCACTTCTACTTGGCCCATGGTCTCGGGGTCGAAAGCGCGGAGATGCCAATGGTCGGCACGGACCTGGGCGAAGGATTCGACGAGCAGTTCGTGTTGGAAGCCGGGATGGTGCTGGTTCTCGAGCCTGTGGTGTGGGAAGACGGGGTCGGCGGGTATCGGGCCGAGGAGGTCGTGGCGATAACCGACACCGGCTGGCGACCGTTGGGTGGGTGGCCGGGCTACCTGCCGTTCGAGTCGTGACAAGCGAGCTGGTGGCGGCCCGCCGCCGCCGTGTCCTGGACGCCATGTCAGAGCGGGAGGTGGACGCCTTGGTCCTGGGCCGGCAGGACAACGTTGGCTACTCGACCGGGATGGCCCGCCTGTGGACGTCAGGAACCCGACCGTTCGGAGCCGGGTGTGTCCTGATAGCCGAGACACAGCGAACCCACCTGCTGTCCAGTTGGGACGCCGGGATCCCCGAATCCGTGCCGTTCGACGACCTATATCCGCTGACGTGGAATCCAGAGGTCATGGCTTCCTCGATGGCGGCCATAGGGGGCCTGAGCACCGCTCGGCGCATCGGTGTGGATGCCTGCTCACCCGGATTCATCCGCGCCACCGCCCGGTTCGCCCCAACCGCCCAGATCGTGCCGTGCGACGATCTGATGGCCAGCGTGCGGACCGTCAAGTTTGCCGAGGAGATCGAACTCGTCCGGTCTGCCTGCCGCGTGGTCTGGTCCGGGGTAGAGGCGGTGCTGGACCGGCCCGACGCTCCGACCCCGATAGCGAACGCCGTGGTTGCAATGGCCGCCTTGGGTGCCACCGTCCCGTCTTCCGAGCCAGTGGTCCGTAGCGAGGGCGACACCACGGTGGTCGACTTGGGGGTGATGGTCGACCTCTACGAGGGCGGTGTCGGAGGCAGGTTTGTCGACGGCCAACGCGAATGTGCACCAGCGTTGGTCGACGCATGTCGTGATGGCGCCACTCATGACGATCTTGCTGGATCGTCGACCGGGCCGTGGCTGGTTCGCGGGCTGGGCATGGGATACGAAACGCCGGTGATCGACGCCCAACGGGGGCAGGGCCTCACCCTGATGGCGGGCATGGTGTTGAGCGTCACCGACGGCGACCACCGGGACGTGGTGGCGGTGACTAGCGGTCAACCGGAAGTGCTCTCAGCTCCTCCCTACCCCACCGATAGACCGGCTGGTTCCCGTGCTTGACGAGGCTGACCCATCCGGGGACTGTGACCGTACCCGGGGCCTGGTCGACCTCGACCGTCTCGGACAATGGATGGATGCCGAGGGCTTACCCGGCTCCGGCGAAGAGGTCCAGGCCACCTTCGTCACCGGTGGCGCGTCCAACGAGCTTTTCGAGATTCAACGGGGCGAGCACCGCTGGGCGCTGCGCCGGCCACCCCGAATGGTTCCCGAGGGTCGCAACGAAACAATGCTGCGCGAATACCGGATTCTTAGAGCGCTCGCCGGCAGCAACGTCCCCCACCCCGCGGTCCAAGCAGTCTGTGCAGAACCATCCGTACTGGGTGCAACCTTCTACCTGATGGACTTTGTCGACGGCTGGTCGCCAATCAGTGAATCCCACTGGCCCGAACCCTTCGATTCCGACCTGGGGGCCCGCCGGGGCCTTGCTTTCGAACTAGTCGACGCAATCGCGCGGTTGTCCCGGGTGGACTGGAAGGCGCGGGGATTGGAGGGGCTTGGCCGACCCGACGGGTTCCACGACCGCCAGGTTGATCGCTGGTACGCACACCTCAGGCGGTTCGAGTTCCGGAAGATCCCCGGCCTGGACGACGCTGGAGACTGGTTGCGAGGCCACCGTCCCCGCAACTACCAACCGGGGATCATGCACGGCGACTATCAGTTCGCCAACGTCATGTTCCACCACGGTGGCCCGGCTCGGCTGGCGGCCATCGTCGACTGGGAAATGGGCACCGTAGGCGACCCCCTCCTCGACCTGGCCTGGGTTGTGATGGGCTGGCCGGACGAGGGCGAGGTTCGCACTGGCGGGTACGTGGACTACACGGGGATGCCCAACCGCGACGACCTTCTCGACCACTACGCCACCGTGTCAGGTCGCGATGTCGACGACATCGACTATTACGTCGTCCTCGCCCGGTTCAAGCTGGCCATCGTGCTCGAAGGCGGGTATGCCCGCTACGTAGCCGGGGGGGCCGACAACCCGAGGATGGAGGCGTTCGGCGGGGTCGTTCTGGACCTGGCCGCTCGGGCTGCCGAACTGGTCCGGACCATCTGACCTCGTCCAGCCGGAGTCCTCGATTCGGGAGCGGCCGAAGGGGCAAGGTAGGTTGCGGGTGACCCCCGCTCGGACGACCCGGAGCCCACTATGGCGATCGATTTCGAGGTCGAACCTGAGTTCCAGGAGAAGTTGGACTGGATCGACGGGTTCGTGAGGGAGGAAATCGAACCGCTCGACCTCTACTTCCGAGGCACCGTATCGCCGTTCGACAAGTCCGATGAGAAGGCCCAGGCGCTGGTCCGGCCACTCCAGGACCGGGTCCGGGAACGGGACCTCTGGGCCTGCCATCTCGGCCCGCACCTAGGGGGTAAGGGCTACGGCCAGGTGAAGTTGGCCCTGATGAACGAACTACTTGGTCGGTCTTCTTTCGCCCCGTCGGTCTTCGGTTGTCAGGCTCCCGATTCGGGGAACGCCGAAATTCTCGCCCACTTCGGCACCGACTCCCAGAAAGCCCGTTACCTAGAGCCACTCCTGGCTAGCGAGATCTCGTCGACCTACTCGATGACCGAACCACAAGCCGGCTCGGACCCCAACTACTTCACCTGTCGAGCCATCCGGGACGGCGACCAATGGGTCATCAACGGAGAAAAATGGTTCGCCTCGAACTTCCGGTTCGCGACGTTTGCCATCGTCATGGTGATTACCGACCCCGACGTTCCCGTCTACCGAGGTTCGTCGATGATCCTGGTGCCGGCCGACGCCGATGGCCTGGAGGTGGTGCGGAACGTCGGGTTGGCCGGTGACCGGATCGCCGACGGGGATCACGCCTACCTGCGATTCACCGACGTGCGCGTACCGTCCCAGAACCTGCTCGGGGAAGAGGGGGCAGGATTTCGTATTGCCCAGGAACGCCTGGGGGGTGGACGGGTCCACCACGGCATGCGGTCGGTCGGTACCGCGCAGCGCGCCTTGGACATGATGTGCGAACGGGTGCTGTCCCGGGAGACGAAGGGCTCCCTCATCGCCGAGAAGCAGTCGATCCAGCACTGGATTGCCGACTCGTGGATCCAGATCCAGCAGTTCCGGCTTCTGGTCCTCCACACCGCCTGGCTCATCGACACCGTGGGGGACTACGCCAAGATCCGGCACCACATCGCCGCAGTGAAAGTGGCCACCCCGAAGGTCCTCATGGACGTCGTCTACCGGGCCATGCACGCCCACGGATCGCTCGGGGTGTCAAACGAGATGCCGCTCATCGGCATGTGGATGACCGGTCCGATCATGGGCATCGCTGACGGGCCGTCCGAGGTGCACAAGGACACCATCGCCAAGACACTCCTGAAGGGCTACCGGCCAGCGGACGGCCTCTTCCCGTCAGAACACCTGCCAACCCGGATCGCCGAGGCTCGGAAAGCCATCGAGGCTCGGCTTGAACACGAGATTGCGAACCAATGACCGGCCACCGGGCGATCGATTGCTGGGTCAATGTCACCATGGGCGAGATCAGGCATGTTGATTACCTGAAGCGAGCCCAAGAGGACTACTTCAAGGCGGGGGAAGAATTTTTCACCTCGTTGTCGGTCGACGAATGCCTGGCCGACATGGACGAGGCTGGGGTGGAGAAGGCCATCCTGACCGTGCGGGTGAAGGACCCCTCGGAGGCTGTTTTGGATTTCGCCCGCCAGCGTCCTGACCGTTTCGCATTGGCGGCTCACGTACGACCCACCGCGGGCCTCCCCGAACTGTGGCGCCTCGAGGACTTGGTGGCCGAGCACCCAGTGGTGATGGCCCGCGTCGTGCCGTTTGACTTCGATCTCCCACCCAGCGACGCCCAGTACTACCCGCTCTACACCAAGTGCGTGGAAATGGACCTGCCGCTCAGTATCAACACCGGTTTGCCGGGTCCTCCGGTGCCGGGAGAGTGCCAGGACCCCATCCATCTGGACCGGGTCTGCTACCGGTTCCCACTCCTACGGCTGTGCATGGCCCACGGAGCCGACCCGTGGTGGAGCACCGCGATGCGCCTGATGCTCAAATACCCCAACCTCCACCTAATGACCTCGGCCTACTCGCCAAAGTACCTGCCCCCCGAGGTCGTGCACTTCATGAACACCAGGGGGCAGGACAAGATTCTCTATGCCAGCGACCACCCTGTGCTGTCCATGAAACGCTGTATTGCTGAAGCCGACCAACTCGACCTTCGTGACGGCGTGCTGGACAAATACCTGCGGAGTAACGCCGAACGACTCTTCTTCTCCGAGCGGCATCCACCCCGCGGATGAACGTCATCACCACTAGAACGCACAACAGGTACGGTCCCGTCTGGGCTAGGAGGAATCACGGTGGTTGAGGCAGACGAAGGCGGATTCCGCGGCCCCAAGCGAATCAACCACGTTGCACTCAGCATCCCGTCCGACCTCCTCAGCCAACAGGGTCGAGCCGACCTGGCCTCCTTCTTCAACGATGTGTTCGGATGGGCCGAGTTGGACATGATGACCATTGACGGCCAGCGAATGATCTTCTCGGTCAACTCCTACGACCGGTTCGTGTTCCTGTTGGCCGACGAGGCCCCCATGTCCTGCCCCCCGGGACTGCCCGGCGACCACTTCGGCGTCCAGGTCGACAGCATGGACGAACTCAACATCGTCCTAGCCAGGGCCGAGGCGTTTCGGGCCGGTGATGACCGGGTGGAGATTCTCCCCTATGCGGTAGAGGACCACACGGTGTTGAAACTGCACGCCTTTTATGTGCGCTACCTGCTCCCCATGTCCATCGAGGTTCAGTACTTCGAACTGACGCCTGGTTGACACCGAGCCCTGACCGTCAACTTCGCGGAACGTCCCTCCAGGGGAGGCCCTTGTCGGGCCAGGGTTCCCGAGGCAACCCCAGCCACCGCTCGGCCAAGTTATTCTTCTGGACCTCGGTGGTGCCCCCACCGATCGAGATGGTGAACCGGTTGATCAGTTCGGCCTGAACCCACTGTCCTACCGGGTCCGGTCCGGCCACTCCGGCTGCACCGGAGATGGCGGTGGCCAACTGGCCGTTGCGGGCCTTCAAATCAGCAGCAAACACCTTGGTCAGAGCCGGGTCGACCACCGGGGGCCCGTCATGCCGCAGGGCGGCACGGATTCGTCGGCCCAAGAGCCTGATGATCTGTTCCCTGATAAAGGCGTCGGCCAGACCCTGACGGATGACCGGATCGTCCTGGCGTCGGAACATGCGGGCCAACTCGACCAGCCGGTGGGCAGTGCTCCCACCACCTCGGCCGATGAACGCCGCCTCGTTGGCCAACACCATCCGGGCTGGCCCCCAGCCGCCGTGCAGGTCGCCGACCAGTTGCTCGGCGGGGATCCGCACCCCGGTCAGGAACACCTCGTTGAAGTGCGTCGACCCGTTCGCCTGGACTAGCGGTCGCACCTCGACACCGGGTGTCGACATGTCCATCAGGAAGAAGCTGATGCCCTGATGCTTGGGGGCGTCGGGGTCGGTGCGGGCCAAGAGGAAGCCCCAGTCGCAGAACTGGGCGCAGGAACTCCAGACCTTCTGGCCATCGACCACGAAGGAGTCGCCGTCGGGAACCGCGCGGGTGGCCAGCCCAGCGAGGTCAGAACCGGCTCCGGGTTCGCTGAACAGTTGACACCACGCCTCGTCGGCCCGGAGCAGAGGCGGAATGAAGCGCTGCTTCTGGACTTCGGATCCCAAGGCCAGCAAGGTGGGGCCCAGCATGGCAATGGTGGCACTCACGAAACCCGAGTGGGATCCGAAGCGAGCCGCCTCCTCAGCGAAGACCCGACCCATCCAGGCGTCTCCACCCCGGCCCCCGTATTCGGTCGGCCAGGTGATCCCCGCCCACCCATGGTCGGCCAGTGTGGCTTGCCACGCTCGACCCCGGGAGAAGTAAGCCTCGGCTTCAGCGTCGTCAGGAAATCCCGACACGGTCCACGGGTCGACCTCGGCCAGCGGCTCGGCGTGGGCTTCCAGGAACGACCTGACCTCGACCCGGAAGGCACCCCGATCGGGAGATTCGACCTCGGTTTGACCATGCTCGGACATCCATCACGACCCTACCGACGGAGGGCGGGTCGAAACCCGGTCAAGGATCGCCCCGCCCCCTCCAGGGGGGGGTGACAGACTCAAACCATGAGGGTGACGGCCACATACCTCGCGGTAATGCTCCTGGCTTTGGCCTGTGGTAGCGGTCCTGATTCGGCCGCACCAACGTCCACGGTCGTTCCTACGACGACGAAAGCGCCGACCACCACAGCCGCACCCACAACGACCGCGGCAACAACTACGACCGCGGCAACAACTACGACCGCGGCACCCACAACGGCACCCAGTACCACGACAACCATCGCAGGTCCCCCGCTAGCGCTTGTGGTAGCCACCATCAACCTGCTGCACGGTCTCGACTACGCCAGCAACTGCGCCCCCGAGACCGACCAGTGTGCCGCTCCGGCCCGACTTCAAGCCCTTTGGGCTCTAATCCAGAACAATTTGAACTGCCCTGACGTGGTCGCTTTCCAGGAGGTAAGCCCCCGCCAGCAGGAACTGGTACCAGACATGCTTCCCGCCCTCTGCGGTGGGCGGTACCAACTAGTGGTAGATGACCGCGGGCTACCCGACCAGGAGATGATCCTGACCGACCTACAAATCCTCGACGAGGCCTACGTCGAGCTGGCCGGAGCCCCAATCTGGTCGGCCCACTGGGTCCGGTTGAAGACCGGGCTTGGGACGGTGGACATAGTCGCCACCCACTTCGCTAGCAGCATTTTCAATCTCGAGTGCCTAGAGCCGGGGGTGGCAGGCTGCGACGAGACATGTGCCCCGGGCGACGACTATGGGGCCTGCCATCCCCGCCAGACACTGGCCCTCCTAGAGGACCTCTCGGTCGACGCTGTCTTGCAGTTGGTGGTCGGGGACCTGAACCGGCCGATCGGGGACTCCCGCATAAACACACTCACCGATGCTGGATTCGTCGACACTTACCGGGCGGCCGGCCGCCCGGAGTGCGACCCAAAGACCGGTCAGGGGTGCTCCTGCTGTGTTGAGGGCGGTCCGCCCCTAGCCGGCCTAGACGACCCTGCCGTGCAGTTCGCCGAGCGGATCGACTTTGTCCTGGCTCGGCCTGGAGTTGGCTGCTCTCTATCCGTCGATCCCGGAACAACCGATCACTGGGCGGACCGGCCACTTGATTCCCCAGTAGAGGGCCTGTGGTGGGCCGCCGACCATGCCGGGGTAGTTGCCGGATTATCAGTGGCCTGCTAGGCAGCTTACGTATTCGAGGCCGACCGGGGCGTAGGGTCCGAACCGTGGAGTGTGACCCTTCGGCGCCGCTCTCACCCGACTCGTTGCGCCTTGACGGCCGGGTGGCCGTAGTAACTGGCGGCGGGACAGGGATTGGACGAGGGGTCGCACGGACGCTGGCCAACTTCGGTTCCCGGGTTGCCGTCTGGGAGAAGGATCCCGATACGGCAAGGGCAGTCGGCGACGAGGTGAACGGACTGGGCTTGATAGTCGACGTACGGGAAGCCGACCAGGTAGAGGCCGCCTTAGCCGAGACCACCGAGCGTCTGGGCTGTCCGACGATCCTGGTCAATAACGCGGGCGGGACCTTCGCCACCGCGTTCCTGGACAGCGACGAACGAGGTTGGAACGCTCTCCACCGGGCCAACCTGCTCCACGTAATCCTGTGCACCCATCGTGTCGCCAAGGCGATGGTCGCAGCGGGCCTGGGCGGCAGCATCGTGAACGTGACCTCGATCGAGGCCCACCGGGCGGCCCCGCTGTTCGCGGCCTACGCGGCGGCCAAGGCCGGGGTGGCCAACTTCACCAAGACCGCTGCCCTGGAGTTGGCAGAACACGGCATCCGGGTCAACGCCGTCGCACCCGACCTGACCCGCACCGAGGGCCTGGAGGCCCTGGCTGGACCCAGGGGGCCGTCACGATGGAACCGGATCGTGCCCCTGGGCCGGGCCGGGACCCCCGAAGAGGTCGGAGGGGCGGTTGTCTTCCTGGCCTCCGACCTTTCCTCCTACGTCACCGGGGAAACGATCCACGTGGATGGTGGGACGTTTGCCTCCTCAGGCTGGTTCCACCGGCCCGACGGCAGCGGATACGCCTACGGACCCTGACCGGACCCATGCAGTTCTCGTTCACCTATCCGATGGCCGGCGGCGACCACGACCCGGCACTGACAACCCGCGACGGAATGCGTTCGGTGCTCGAGGCGGCTGAGGCTGCCGGGTTCGGCGCCGTCGGCTTCACCGACCACCCGATCCCCAGTCGACGCTGGTTGGAAGCCGGCGGGCATAACGCCCTTGACCCGTTTGCTGCCCTAGCTTTCTGCGCCGCGGTCACTGAGCAGATCCGCCTGATGACCAACGTGGTGGTCGTCCCCTATCGCAATCCTTTTCTCCTTGCGAAGATGGTGGCTACCGTCGACGTCCTTTCCGACGGGCGGACCATCCTCGGTGCCGGCACCGGATATCTGAGGGCGGAGTACCGGGCCCTAGGCGTCGAGTTCGATGAACGCAACGAACTCTTCGACGAGGCCCTCGACACGATTCTCGCCGCGTGGTCCGGCGACGAGGTGACCTTCGAGGGCCGCCACTTCACGGCCTCCAGCAACCGAGCCCATCCCGAACCCGTACAGCAACCCCATCCGCCTATCTGGATCGGCGGGAACTCCGGACGAGCCCGCCAGCGGGTCGCCTCTAAGGGTCAGGGATGGATCCCGTTCCCGACCTCTCCGCAACTGGCAACCACCGCGCGTACCGCGCCGCTTGAGACCCGTGACGATCTGGTGCCGATGCTCGACGATTTGTGGCACCGACTGGAGGCAGCAAAACGCGACCCGGCCGTGGACGTGCACTTTGTGTGTCCCGACGGCGGCTCCCCAGCCAGCGATGACTTCGGCGTTGACGCTCACCTCGCAGGCTTAGCGGCCCTCGAAGAACTCGGCGTGACCTGGGTCGGCGTACCGGTTCCCGGTGACCCCCTCGACCGAACCGTCGAGGCGCTCCACCGATACGGCGAAGAAATTATCGACGGTTCTTAAACTAGAACCGAGCCCGGTTGGTGGCGATCCACCGGTAGACGGGGCCGCCCAGCCACGAGAGTGGCGGCACGGCGATGACCCGACCCGCAATTCCCCAGCCACCACCAAGTTCCCGGAGCACGCGGGTAACGGCGCGGTGGCCCAGGAGCCGCTCTCCGTCGGCCACCCACCAAACGGCTGCCGACACCTCAGCAGGCGTCAAACCCAGCAGGTCGAGGTCCAGGTCGGCAGACGGCGACATCGGCACCTCCCCCCGGGACAACACCCAGTCGGCGCAACGCCGGCAGAACCCACACTCACCGTCGTAGACCAACACGCTTGAATGATCTCACGGCCATTTGCTTAACCAAGCGCTTCACGTTCCAGGCGGAAGGAACACAGTGGGACGCCAGCATCCCATCTGCCGCTCCCCAAAGTCCTGCGACTACGCACGGTTTGCCAACTAGGGGGTCGGCCTGGACCTCCAACGCCGCAGGAATCCAGACCGTCGTCCGCTCGTCTTGTCCTTGTTGGCTCGAGCTAGCGCGCGCTCGGCCTTCTTTCTCCTCGCGGCTTCTGTCGCCTCATGCCGCTGATGCTCAAACCACTCTGTCGTCAACGGGAATGGCTTCTCGTCGGCCGGATCTGACGGGGGAACATCTTTCGCCGGCTCGTGTGGGTTCTCCATGGAGCTCAATACTTTCACGTTTGGACTAGGGGCCGGCCGGGGGGACGTGCCACCAGTCCGAAACCTCCTAGTGGCTCCGTACCCTCGACGGCCAGGACTTCTCCCGCTCCACCGACTGAACTGGAGTCTTCATGTCGCGCTGGTCTGAGAATCTGATGACGTCTTTGGACGGACGGGCCACGATGCTCGAGACCGAACGCGGCCCGATTCAGGTCGCAAGGGAAGGTGATGGACCCAGGGTGATGAGCATTCATGGATCGCCGGGTGGGTTCGATCAAGGGCTGGTGTGGGCCCGACACCTGCGAGACGGCGGCCGTGAGTTGATCGCTCCGTCACGACCTGGATACCTCCGGACGCCGCTTGACTCCGGTCGCAGCCCGGCCCAACAAGCCGACTTGTACGCAGCAATGCTCGATGCCCTCCACATCGACAAGGTGACGGTTCTCGGGATCTCCTCGGGCGGTCCGTCGGCGGTCCACTTCGCCGCACGGCATCCAAGCAGAACCAATGCACTCCTTCTCGATGCAGCCGTGCTCCTGCCCATCGCCCCGGCGAGCAACGAGATCGAGCGAGCGATCTTCGAGTCCGGTACCGGAATCTGGCTCTCGTGCCAGATGGCGAAGAGGTGGCCGAAGCTGACGGCAGCGTTGGTTGTTGACACGCTCTCAGCCGGTCTGGGCAAGGACCGCAAGCGGGACGCAGTGGACTGGATCACATCCGATCCGGCACGGCTTCACAACATCGTTGATCTCCCCACCTCCCTCGCACCGAGGAGGTTCCGGGAAACTGGCCAGAGGAACGATGAATCGAACGAAACCAACCTCGATCCGCTCCCCTTCGCGGAGATCACAGCGCCGACGCTCATCGCCCAAGGCACCAACGACGTCTTTCCCCTCATCGACCACGCAACCAACGCCGCTGACAAGATGCCTGGCGCGGAGTTGATGCTCGTCGAAGAAGGCCATCACGGGTTGCCCTGGTGCCGACACATCGGTGCGGTCGTTCAGCGACAGCTCGAACTCTCACTCGCCTAACCAGGCTCTACCGGCTGAACCGGTTCGGCCAAACCAGTTCAGGGAAGCCTGGGGCGTCTAGGGCTACCGGCGGGTGATGGCTGACCATCGGCCCTCTGACGGTACCGACGACTGGGTGCGGAGGAACGTCGATTGGATCGTTGGACTACTTGTGGTCGCGGTAATCGTGCTCTCCGTTCTGGTCTGGAGAATGGACAACCGGATCGACTGTCTGGAAGACGACCGGCCCGGAGGAGGCACCGACGCCTACGGCACAAACTTCGTTCACGACCACCACTCCCTCTGCCCTTGAAACGACCAGCAGGGCGACCCCTACACCCTGCTCGTAGGTGCGGACCCTTCCAAGAAGCCGGTTGTGGGCCCTGCAGGTCGTCAGACGGTGCTATCCCCGGCGGGTGGGGTGGGTTACATCTCACATGAGTTCAATCGTGGGGAAGTTGAGAATTACGGTGAAGTCATGGTCCGACGCCAAAACAATGGGGGACACATCCTGACCACGCGGATCGATCACTTCATGTACGCCGTGGCATCGCTAGACGAAGGCATGGAATGGGCAGCGGACACGTTTGGGGTACCAGCCGCTTACGGCGGAGAGCATGTGGATCTCGGCACACGCAACGCACTTCTGTCCCTCGGCTCCACCTATCTCGAGATCATCGCACCCGACCCGGCACAGTCCCAGGAAGGTAACGGCGGCGCACAGTTCGCCAACTTGACGAGCGGTGGCATGGTCACCTGGGCGGCCGAAGGCGATCTCAACGCCATTGCCCAGACACTGGAATCAGCTGGCGTATCGACTCAGGGTCCCAATCGCACCCAGCGCAAGACGGAATCGGGTGAACTCCTCGTGTGGGATCTGTTGTTCCCTATCGGGAGTCCGCATGGTGGGCGCATGCCGTTTTTCATCGATTGGCTCGAGTGCGCCAATCCGAAAGACACCAATCCCGTCGGGGGTGAATTCAGGGCGTTGGCCATCACGACGCCCGACGCCGATGATCTCGCACGCGCCCTGAGCGCCATCGATCTCGACATAGCGGTGTCTGCAGGGCCACCGGCACTATCCGTCACGATTGACTCGCCTCGAGGTGAAGTGGTGCTCGCGAGCACAAGTGAGACCTCACACATGCAGTTCGGTGGCATCCGTTGAGGCTCCTGCAGTTAGCCCAAGGCGATGTGATGTAGCCCAAGGCGATGAGATGCCCGGCGGTGGGATGGGAAAACGCGTGGAAAGCCTGGCGACTCCTTCTCGGAGCACTCACCGAGAGAACGACCGCCCATGAGGGCGGCCGTTCCTGAGGGCATGAATTCGGAGGGGAAATGTCCTCGACCACCAGTCTGTTCCTGTAGGCGGTGGCGCTGGTGGACCCCCTCACGCGACAAAGCCCCCGAAGGGGGCCTCACCCGGAGGACAAGTCCCCCGCTCGGGACGTTTTTCTCTACGATCACGGATGACATGAACGCCTCCCGCGACTTTGGATCACCGGACGACTGGAGCAATCCCAGTATCGAGAGGCGCACTAACCCGGTCGCCAGGTTGTTCAAGGCGTTTGGGGCGTGGCACTTCCTCACCAGGATTGGATCTGTCCTTCTGATTCTGGGGGCGGTCAATGTCGTTGTCTCGGTTGCTCTCTTAGAGGATGTGGGCCGGGCGTGGTTATGGCTTTTCTATGGTGTCGTCTTGGTCTGCTTGGGGGTCTCGCGTAGACGTCGGGCTACCTCAGGTCGAGCTTCGGGGGGCTTTCCCTGGGGGTGGCGATAGAGCACTGGCCAATGGCCTGGCCAACGGCGGGAACCACTGCCATCTCGTAGGTCTCCCGGCTTATGCGCTCGAAGGGCGCCCGGGATCGGGTACGAGGAATCGGCCCAGCCCCTTCTCGGGGTGTCCCTAGACGCGGCAAAGCCCCCCGAAGGGGGCCTCACCCGGAGGACAAGTCCCCCGAGCGAACCTCGCCCGAAGGCTCAACTCGCTGTCCGCCTTTCTAGTCGCGCTCCTCCACCTCCGCAAGCGGTTTATGAGGCCGAAGTTGAGTTCCACCGATCAAGACATCCCAACAACGCGCTGATGGTCGTACATGGCATCACGCTTTCGGGCCGGGCACGAGCCAAAGCTGATGGAAGAACAGCTTGGTTCGTTCATCCTTGGGTGATCGAGGACGCAGCGCTTCGAGCCATCGGCTCCACCTACTCGACGTAACAGTTGCCACAAAGTGCTGAGGGGTGAACAGAACTGACCTAGATGTGAAAGCCCGTGGAAGGCCTGCCCACTACGCGAACAGGGCCGGTCCCGAAAGACCGGCCCTGACTTGCGTGTTTGTGGCTCCGGGGGTGGGGCTCGAACCCACGACCTGCGGATTAACAGTCCGACGCTCTGCCAGCTGAGCTACCCCGGAAAGGGCGTGCGCAGGATACCAGCGCGGCCCCCGTCCCCGGATTCCGAAACGGGCGCCAGAGGGCCTCCGATCAGCCCTCGTCGAGGTAGTCGCGGAGCTTCTGGGAACGGTGCGGATGCCGCAACTTGGCCATGGTCCTGGCCTCGATCTGACGCACCCTCTCGCGCGTAACCCCGAAGTGCCTTCCCACCTCCTCGAGTGTCCGCGGCTGCTCACCATCCAGGCCGAAGCGCATACGGACGACGTCCTTCTCCCGTTTGTCCAG
>JAKUSA010000036.1 GCA_022449565.1 Acidimicrobiales bacterium
GACCGGTTCGGTCCCGGACGGCCGCACCAGAATCCTGCCGCCGTCCCCCAGTTCCATGGCCGCCACGGCTACGTCATCGGCCACCTCGGCGACCACCTCGACTCCCGGCCGGTCCACCGGCACACTGACCAATACCTGCGGCACCCGGTCGACGAGTTGGGTGGCCAGGTCACCGAGGGACCGGCCAGCCCGCCGGGCTGCGTCCAGGGCCTGGATCCCGGTAAGAGTCCCGTCACCGGTAGTTGCCAGGTCACCAAAGACGAGGTGACCAGACTGCTCTCCGCCCAGCACCCAACTACCGGACTCCATCGCCTCCAGGATGTAGCGGTCGCCGACCGGCACCTCGTAGACCGAAATCCCCCGGGCAGCCAGGCCCCGCCGGAGCCCTAGGTTTGCCATCGGGGTCACCACCACGGTCGACCCGTGCAGTAACCCCCGCTCAAGGCGGTCCACGGCGCAGATGGCCAGCAGGTGGTCGCCGTCAAGGAGGCTCCCGTCGCTGGCCACAGCTACCACTCGGTCACCGTCACCATCGAAGGCCAGACCGGCGTCGGCGGCCCGCTCGACCACCGCCCGCTGCAAGTCACCTGGGTGAGTTGACCCGCACCTTTGGTTGATGTTCCGCCCGTCAGGAGTGGCGTGGATCTCAGATACCTCGGCTCCTAGACGAGCCAGGATCGCCGCCGTCACCCCGGAGGTGGCCCCGTTGGCACAGTCGACCACTAGGCGCAGGCCGGACAGGGCTCCTGGAGTCACCGAAGCAACCAGGGCGTCGGCCCAGCGATTGTCCACTACATCCTCGGGAACCGACCTGTCGGTCGGCCCGTCAATGCGCCCGAGGACCCCCCACTCAGCTTGGACAGCCGCCTGGACCTCGTCGGTGAGCTTCAGCCCCCCGGGGCTGAACAGCTTCACCCCGTTGTCGGTCCACGAGTTGTGGGAGGCCGACACCACCGCACCAGCCGCCATCTCTAGCCGGGCCACGTGGGCAACCGCCGGGGTGGGAGCCACGCCCAAAGAGACAACATCGAGCCCTCCCCTCAGCAGACCTTCGACCAGGGCACGGGCCAGTTCGGGGCCCGACTGGCGGGTGTCACGTCCCACTATCACCCGGTCGGCATCCAGTCGGCGCGCCACGGCGAGGCCGAGGGCCCGGACAGCGGGTCCGTCAAGCTGGGACCCTACGGGGCCACGCACACCGTCGGTGCCGAAACTCAGGACCATGGTCGAAGCGTACGATCCGGACGACTCGCCCGGCCGTCGGTCAGCGCTTGGAGTACTGCGGCGCCTTGCGGGCCTTCTTGAGGCCGTATTTCTTGGATTCCTTCTTCCGGGGATCCCGGCTCAGGAGCCCGGCCTGCTTCAGGGGCTTCCGAAGCTCACCTTTGAGCGCCTCGAGGGCCCGGGCGATGCCCAAGCGAAGGGCACCGGCCTGACCGCTGGTACCACCACCGTGGATGGTGGCTTCGATGTCGTAGACCCCTTCGCTGCCCGTCACCCGGAGAGGTTCCATAAAGACCAACCGGTGGCTCTCCGACGGGAAGTACTCGTCGGCCATACGGCCGTTGATCATGATCCGACCGGTCCCCGGCCGGAAGCGCACACGGGCCACAGACTCCTTGCGGCGGCCGGTCGTCTGGACGAGGGGTGCAGGCATCGGGTTCTCCTGATCAGTCATCGGTCCGGAGCGCAAGGTTGCGTCCGGCCAGGACGGTAGTGAGTTCCTCAAAGGACTTTGGGCCGACGCCGGCCATGGCCAGCACCTCGGGGGCGGAGCGGGCCACCAGGTCATCGACGGTGGCAACCCCAGCACCGCGGATGCTGGACTCGAGGCGAGCAGACAGGCCGAGTTCACTGATCGAGCCCGACTCGGCGGGCGCCGGATCCGACGTGGCTGCGTCCGGCCCGGCGGTATCTTCGGACAACCGGGGGCCGTGGGCCCGTGTGTGGTCGAGGGCCAAGGGCTGGGGGCACTGGGCCTGATGGGGATGTTCGGGACCCCGGTACACCTTCAACTTGGAGAGCATCCGGCGACCCAGCCGGTTCCTGGGCAGCATGCCGCCGATGGTCCGACGAAGGGCTTCCTCAGGTCGGTCGAGCAGAAGTCTCCCGTAGGGGCGGGTACGGAGGCCACCCGGGTAGCCGGAATGGCGATACACAGCCTTATCGGTAGCCTTCGCACCAGTCAGCACCACTTTGGCGGCGTTGACGATCACAACGTGGTCACCAGTGTCCTGATGCGGGGTGAAGATCGGCTTGTGCTTCCCCCGGAGGATCTTCGCCACCTCGGAGGCCAGGCGACCCAGGACCAGGCCGTCAGCGTCGACAACGTGCCAGGACCTCTGAATGTCTCCCGCCTTCGGCGTGTAGGTGGACACAGACGTACCTCGCTGCAGTGTGGGCTTGAACGGCTCCCGGAGTCCCGCTCCCGGTGGGACGCCGCCCCGTCGAGCGACAGGTACCGACCCATCACGATACGGGGGTGCTCCCTACCCGGCAACCCACTACCAGGACCAGGGGGTGCGGCCCCGCGGGTCTGGTCGGTCAATACCGGACCGACCAGAGGACCAGACCGTGAGGCGGTGCCGGGCGACCCGCAGCCTGGCGGTCGCCAGCCGCGATCACCGCCGGGATATCGGCCGCCGAACGTTGCCCCTGGCCCACCGCCACCAGGGTCCCGACGATCGAGCGGACCATCTGGTGGCAGAACGAGGAGGCAGTGATCTCGAGTACCAGCACCCCCTCGCCATCGGGTCCAATCCACGACAGCGCCTCGACCCGCCGGACCAGGCTGGGTTCCACGGCACGACCTGTGCGGGGACGACGACAAAAGGAGGTGAAGTCGTGTACGCCCAGAAGGTATCGGCCAGCCTCGGCCATGGCCTCCAGGTCAAGCGGCTCGGGGACGTGCCAGGACTGGTCGGCCAACAGGGGATCTGGTTCAGAATGGTTCAGGATCCGGTAGCGGTAGGTCCGACCAGTGGCGCTGAACCGGGCATCAAAGTCGTCGGCAGCGACCACCAGGTCGGCCATAAAAACCGCCGGCCCGCACTGGGCGTTCACCGAGCGGGCCAAGGTCCCGAGGTCAGTGCCGTCGGGCACGTCGAAGCTGACCACCTGGCCCAGGGCATGCACGCCCCGGTCGGTTCGGCCGGCACACGTTACGGCAACCGGTTCACCGACCGCCCGTCCTAGCGATTCGTTTAGGACACCGGCCACGGTGGGAACGCCGGGATTGTCGGCAAACCCATGGAAGGGGGCCCCGTGGTATGCCACCCGGGCCCGGACTCTCACGTCGTCACTGCCGGGCGCCCCGGACGGCTCCGGCCGGCGGATCAGACCAGTTCGACGCGGACCATCGGAGCATTGTCGCCCTGTCGGGGGCCGACCTTGACAAGCCTGATGTAGCCGCCGTCTCGATCCTGGTAGCGGGGGCCAATCACCTCGAACAACTTGGCCGCCATCTCGCGGTCCCGAAGAAACGACACCACCTGACGGTGGTTGTGGAGGCCGCCTTTCCTCGCCCGAGTGATCACCTTCTCCGCAATAGGCCGGACGGCCTTGGCCTTCGCCTCGGTCGTAGTGATGGCCTCGGCGGCGATCAGCGACGCCACGAGGTTGGCCATCATCGACTTCTGGTGCGCGGCGCTACCGCCAAACCGCCGACCCTTCCGCGGGGTGCCACGCACGTCCTCAGCCCCGGACCCGCAGCGACAGACCACGTTCGTCAAGCTTCTCGTTCACCTCATCCAACGACTTCTGGCCGAAATTGGTGATGGCCAGTAGCTCGTCCGTCGTCTTCTCCAAGAGTTGCCCGATGGTGTCAACCTGAGCACGCTTGAGGCAGTTCCGGGGCCGCTCCGTAAGGTTCAGCTCCTCGATCGGAAGGTCTAGGTCCGGCGAACCCGACACCGAACTTTCTAACTCGCCCAACTCGAGACCCTGCTGTTCGTCACTGACATCCGCGACCAGTTGCACCAGCGAACGCAACGTCGCCCCCGCCGAGGCCAGGGCATCCCGAGGACTCATTGAACCGTCGGTCTCAACGTCGAGAACCAGGCGGTCGAAGTCCGTGGATTGCTCTACTCGGGTCGGGACGACCTCGAAGGCAACCCGGCGCACTGGGGAGAACAGAGCGTCGACCGGGATCACCCCGATCACGCCCTCTCCGGGACTGCGTTCTGAAGACAGATAGCCCCGTCCGCGCTCCAGAGTGACCTCGAAGGCCAGCCGACCCTTCGGGTTGACGGTCGCCAAATGCTGATCAGCGTTGAGGATCTCGACGTCGGCGTTGGTAGCTAACGCCGCCCCCGAAACCTCCTCGGGACCGCGGACGTCGACCCGGAGGGTGACCGGCTCGTCGCTGTGGCACCGGACTACTAGGTCCTTGAGGTTCAGGATGATGTCGGTGACATCCTCCACCACCCCGTCGATCGTCCCGAACTCGTGCAGGGCGTCGTCGAACCGAATCTGGGTGACCGCCGCGCCGGGGATGGACGACAGCAGGGTCCGTCGGAGTGAGTTCCCCAAGGTTTGGCCGAAGCCCGGCTCCAAGGGACCGATCGAGAAGTGCTGACGGTTCTCGACGGCCTCGTCCTCAACCTCCACGGTCGGTCGCTGCATGACCAGCATCTGTATCCACCTGCCTGTTGTTCGGATTGCTCGGATTGGTCGGGATCCGCCCGGCCGTCGGATGGCGCCCCTACTTGCTGTAGAGCTCCACAATGAGTTGTTCCCGTACCGGTACGTCGATTTGTTCCCGAACCGGTAACTCCAAAACGGTGACCTCGTGGCCTCCGTCGCCTACCTCCAACCACGCGGGAGCCCGGCGGTCAAGGACATCGAGGTTCCACTGGACCACCACCATGCGCCGGGCCTTGGGGCGCAATACAACCACATCGCCCTTACGGGCCCGGAAGCTCGGGATGTCCACCCGGCGACCGTTGACGTCCACGTGCCCGTGGTTGACAAGTTGTCGAGCCTGGGGGCGGGTGGCGGCCATCCCAGCCCGGTAAACGACGTTGTCAAGTCGCAACTCCAGGAAGCGGAGCATGTTCTCGCCGGTGACACCGTCCCGCCGGTTGGCCTCCTCGTAGAGCCGTCGGAACTGTTTCTCGGTGAGGCCATAGGCGTAACGGGCCTTCTGCTTTTCCTGCAGTTGGATCAGGTACTCGGACGGGTTGCCCCGGCGACGGGTCCGACCATGGTCGCCCGGTGGATAGGGACGCTTGTCAAGCGCTACCACCTCACCCTTCGTTCCGAAGATGTTGGTGCCCAGGCGACGGGAGATCCGGGCCCGTGGGCCGGTGTAGCGCGACATCAGACCCTCCTCCGCTTAGGAGGGCGACACCCGTTATGGGGGATCGGCGTGACGTCCCTGATGCCGGTCACCTCGATCCCGGTGCTCTGGATGGTCCGGATAGCGGTCTCGCGCCCGGAACCGGGACCCCTCACCACCACGTCGACCTTGCGCACCCCGTGTTCCATGGCCCGACGGGCAGCCTGCTCGGCGGCCATCTGAGCGGCGAAGGGGGTCGACTTACGCGACCCCTTGAAGCCCACGTTGCCGGCCGACGCCCAGGACAGGGTGTTCCCAGACTGGTCGGTGAAGGTGACGATCGTGTTGTTGAACGAACTCTTGATATGAGCCACCCCATGGGGAACGTTCTTGCGTTCCTTCTTGCGGGGACGACGGCCCCCCGAACCCGGCTTGGCCATTACTTCACGGCTTGCTTTTTGTTGGCCACAGTCTTCCGGGGACCCTTGCGAGTCCGAGCGTTGGTGTGGGTCCGCTGCCCCCGAACCGGAAGGCCCCGGCGGTGGCGTAGACCCTGATAGCAGCCGATATCCATCTTGCGCTTGATATTCTGGGACACCTCGCGCCGCAGATCACCCTCCACCTTGACCTTCTGGTCCACAAAGGAGCGGAGTCGGGCCACCTCGTCGTCGCCTAGGTCACGCACCCTGATCGACGGATCGATCCCGGTGTCCTCGCAGATCGTCTGTGCTACCGAGCGGCCGATGCCGTGGATATAGGTGAGCGAGACGACTACCCGCTTCTCGCGGGGGATGTCGACACCAGAGATTCGGGCCATCGGACTCGTGCCCGCCTAACCCTGTCGCTGCTTATGGCGAGGGTTGGTACAGATCACCCTGACGCGACCATGGCGCCGAATGACCTTGCACTTCTCGCACATTCGCTTAACGCTCGTTCGAACCTTCATAGTGTCTTCCCGCCGCCGTCACTTATAGCGGTATGTGATTCGACCCCGCTGCAGGTCGTAGGGGGTCAATTCCACCTGGACGCGATCCCCGGGGAGGATCCGGATGTAGTGCATCCGCATCTTGCCGGAGATGTGGGCCAACACCGTGTGACCGTTCTCAAGCTCGACCCGGAACATGGCATTTGGCAGAGGTTCCTGGACCTTGCCCTCCATGACGATCGCGTCTTCCTTGGATTTCGGCAGGACTGAACTCCCGTTTCTTCTAGGGGACCGATGCAACAGGACGCCCGTCGGCACGACCGACGAACCGGCGTAAACCGGCCCCAACGCTACCGCAGGCCACGGAGGCGTCCAACCTCGAACCCACCGGCCGGGGTTCCTCACCGGAGATCCCTCACCGTGTGCTCGACGGCACGACGCAACCGTTGGAACACCTCATCTTCGGAGCCCAGACCGTCGACGGTGATCAAGAGGCTGCGCTTCTCGAACCATGCCACCAGCGGGGCTGTCTCGGTCTCGTAGAGGGCCAACCGGCGAAGGATCGCCTCCTCGGTGTCGTCAGCCCGGGCCCGGTCCAACATCCGCCGGGTCGCCTCCTCGATCGGAACCTCGAGGTTTAGGGCCAGGTCCAGATGAGTCCCGGCGGACTCAAGGGCCTCTTGGAGGGCCTCGGCCTGAGCCGGGGTCCGGGGATAGCCGTCAAGCAGGACACCTCGCTCGACTACGTCGTCGGCGGAGAGGCGTTCGGCCACGATCCCGTTCATGACCTCGTCGGGAACCAACTCACCGGCGTCCATAATGGCCTCCGCCTGGCGACCGAACTCTGTTCCTGTGGCTACCGCAGCCCGCAGCATGTCGCCGGTGGAGACGT
Organism: Acidimicrobiales bacterium; assembly: GCA_022449565.1. Classification (GTDB taxonomy): domain Bacteria; phylum Actinomycetota; class Acidimicrobiia; order Acidimicrobiales; family MedAcidi-G1; genus JAKUSA01. The sequence goes on from JAKUSA010000036.1 coordinate 7,096, forward strand.
GCACCGGGCCGAAGGACTCCATCAGGCGGGCGCACTGGGTGCCCTTGCCCGACCCCTGGCGGCCCAGGATCACCAGTCGCAGGGTGGCCACGGAACCCGAACGTCGAGAGCCGGCTACTTGAGGAAGCCCTCGTAGTTGCGCATCGTCAACTGCGAGTCGACCTGCTTCATCGTCTCTAGGGAGACCCCGGCAGCGATCAAGATGGAAATACCCACGAACCCGAAGCCGGCCGCACCGGTGGAACCGACCCCCGGACTGGTGTCTAGGAAGACGTTGATCATGATCGAAGGCACAAGGGCCACCGCGGCCAGGAACAGTGCGCCGGGCAAGGTGATCCGCGACAGGATCCGGGCCAGGTAGCGCTCGGTCTGGTGCCCGGGCCGGATACCGGGAACGAACCCGCCCTGTTTGCGGATTGTGTCGGCCTGCCGGACCGGGTCGAAGGTAATCGCGGTGTAGAAGTAGGCGAAGCCAACAACCAGCAGGCCGGTGATGGTGAAGTAGAAAACGTTGTTGGGTTGAGCCAGGTTGTTGTCGATCCAGCCGCGAAACCCGTCCCAGGGCAGGGCCGCGGCAAGAAGCACTGGCAGGTACAGCACCGACGAGGCGAAGATGATCGGGATCACACCCGACTGGTTGACCTTCAACGGGATGTAGGTGTTCTGGCCGCCGTACATACGGCGTCCGACAACCCGCTTAGCGAACTGGACGGGGATCCTCCGCTGGCCCTGCTCCACGAAAACTATTGCCGCGATGAGCCCCACCAGGACGGCCAGAACCACCACCAGGAGCACCATGCCGTTCTCGGCGTGAATTAACGACCCTTGGGCCGGGAACCCGCTAATGATCGAGATCATGATCAGCAACGACATCCCGTTGCCGATCCCCTTCTGGGTGATCAACTCGCCCATCCACATGAGCAGGGCCGTACCCGCAGTCAGCGTCAAGACGACTGCGCTAACCGTGCCGATGTGGAAGTTGGGCAATAGGTTCGCCCCCGAGGACCCGCTGATCGAGTTGCCGGTGTCGTTGAACAGGAAGGCAAAGCTGGTCGATTGGATAATGGCGATCACCACGGTCAGGTAGCGGGTCCACTGGGTAATCTTCCGCTGGCCGACCGCACCCTGCTGCTGCCACTGTTCGATACGAGGCACAACCACGCCGAGGACCTGCATGATGATCGAAGCGGTGATGTAGGGCATCACACCCAGGGCGAACACAGCGAAGCTGGTCAGCGCCCCACCTGAGAACAACTGCATAAACGCCAGGACGCCACCCTGGTTGGCCCGGTCACGCAGTAGGAGCGCCTGCTCGACGTCGATGCCCGGCGCGGGCACAAAGGCCCCGAGCCGGTACAGCAGGATCATCACCAAGGTGAAGAGGATCCGCTTGCGCAGGTCCGCGACCCGGAACATGTTGAGCATGCTCGACAACACGGCTACTCGGCTCCCCCGATGGGATCGTCGGACACTGACCCGCTCACCGGTTGGTCAACGCGTTGCCGCGGGCCGGCGGTCGGACGGCGAAGGGAAGTGGCAGCTTCTCGACTGTGCCCCCGGCTGCGATAATGGCCGCCTCGGCGGCCGACGAGGCGGCATGGACCCGGACGGTCACCGCCCGGCTGATCGCCCCCCGGCCCAACACCTTCACCAGCGACTTCTTACCCACCATGCCCAGGGCGTACAAAGACTCGGGAGTCACCTCTTCCAGGCCCGACTCCTCAATGGCGTCCAGGTTGACAGCCTGGTACTCCACCCGAAACGGGTTCTTGAAGCCCTTTAGTTTGGGGATCCGCTGGTGGTACGGCATCTGGCCGCCCTCAAATCCGACCCGAACCTTGCTCCGGGCCTTCTGTCCCTTCATGCCCCGGCCGGCGGTCTTGCCACCCCGACCACCGATTCCCCGGGCGACCCGCTTAGCCCGCTTGCGTGATCCCGTCGGCGGGGTCAGATCATGGACCTTCATCTCAGGCCACCTCCTCCACCTCGACCAGGTGGGGTACCCGGGCGATCATCCCGCGGATCTCAGGGCGGTCCGGCAGGGTATTCGCCCGTCCGATCCGGCCCAACCCGAGCGCCCGGAGAGTACCCCGCTGCTTCGGCTTGGTCCCGATGGCCGACCGGACCTGGGTAACCCGCAGCTGCGTCGTCGACCCGCCCATCTCAGCCCTCCTCCGCCCCATCCGAGCCGGAAGCTGATGGTCCGATTCCAGCCTCGGAACGCCGGTAGGAGTCGAGGAGAGCAGCAGGTACGAAATCCTCCGCATCCAGCCCACGCATACGAGCCACCTCATCGGGTCGGCGCAATGCCTTCAGGCCAGCAATGGTGGCCCGGGCCACGTTGATGTGGTTGGCCGACCCAAGCGACTTGCACAGCACGTCATTGATCCCGGCCTCCTCAAGCACGGCCCGAGCCGCCCCCCCAGCGATCACCCCGGTGCCGGGGGCGGCTGGCTTGAGAAGTACCCGTCCGGCTCCCGTGACGCCCAGGATCTCATGGACGATGGTGCTGCCGGTCAGTGGTACATCAAACAGGTTCCGTTTCGCCTCCTCGGTGCCCTTCTGGATGGCCAGGGGCACCTCCTTGGCCTTCCCGTAGCCGAGGCCGACCCGACCGGCACCGTTGCCGATCACCACCAGCGCGGTGAACGAGAACCGGCGACCGCCTTTGACGACCTTGGCCACCCGGTTGATGTGGATAACCCGGGACTCGCGTAGGCCCGAAGCGTCGGTGGTGATCTCGGCGGCCATCAGAACCCCAATCCGCCCTCTCGGGCCGCCTCGGCCAGCGCGGCGACCCGGCCGTGGAAACGGTAGCCGCCGCGGTCGAAGATGACGGTCTGGACGCCGGCGTCGCGGGCCCTCTCGGCAACTAGGCGACCCACTACCTCGGCCGCCGCAACCCCGGTTAACCCGTCGGCCACTCCGGCCTGCTGGGTGGAGGCCGAGGCGAGGGTACGACCCTCGGAGTCGTCGACTACCTGGGCCGAGATATGTCTGCTGGACCGGAACACGACTAGGCGCGGGCGGGCGGGCGTGCCGGTTACGGTCTTTCGGATGCGGTGATGGCGGCGACGGCGCGCCACCCGACGATCAAACGCGGTACTCACTTGGCCGCCTTTCCGGCCTTGCGGGCCACATGCTCACCGGCGTAGCGGATTCCCTTGCCCTTGTAGGGCTCGGGCTTCCGATGGTCTCGGATGTCCGCGGCCACTTGGCCGACAACCTCCTTGTCAACGCCTGACACGATTATGCGGGTCGGGTCCGGGACCTCAAAGGTGATCCCCTCGGGGGCTGTGACCATCACCGGATGGCTGTACCCCAACTGCAGCTCCAGGCTGTCGGAGCCTGCGGCCACCGCCCGATAGCCGACCCCCACGATCTGGAGTTCCTTGGAGAACCCTTCGTGCACGCCAACAACCATGTTGTTGACCAGCGAACGAGTAAGGCCGTGTAGGGCACGGTTCTCACGCTCGTCGTTAGGCCGCTCAACGAGGAGCGTGTCGTCCTCCCGACGGATGGTGATCTTGCCCGGCACCTCGAGGTCGAGAGAGCCCTTCGGGCCGCTGACCGCGACCCGGCGGCCGTCGATGGAAACCTCGACGCCCGACGGCACGGTAATAGGAGCCTTTCCAACCCTGGACATCTCGCCTACCCCCCTTACCAGACGTAGCAGAGGATCTCGCCACCCATACGGCGGCGTCGAGCCTCGCGGTCGCTCATTAGCCCCTTGCTCGTACTGATCACGGCTACGCCGAGACCACCGAGAACACGGGGGATCCTGTTGGACTTGGAGTACACCCTCAGACCAGGCTTGGAAACACGCCGGAGGCCGCTGATCACGCGCTCGCGGGCATCGGTGTACTTCATGGTGATACTAAGCACTTCCCCGGGGGTCCTGTCGGCGTTGGCCACTGAGAAGTCGACGATGTACCCCTCGTCCTTGAGGAGGCCAGCTAGGGCCACCTTCTGCTTCGAGGACGGCATGGCCACCCCCTCGTGCATTGCCTGGTTGGCGTTGCGGATCCGGGTGAGCATGTCGGCTACGGGATCGGTCATCGTCATCTCGTCATCCTCCTCACCAGCTGGCCTTTCTCAGGCCAGGGATTTCGCCGGCAAGGGCCATCTCCCGAAGACACACACGGCACAGCCCGAAGTCCCGGTAGACGGACCGTGGGCGACCACACCGCCGACAGCGGGTGTAGGCCCGGACCTTGAACTTCGGAGTCTTCTTCTGCTTGTTTACCAGGGCCTTCTTTGCCACTAGGACGCCTCCACTCGGAACGGGAACCCAAGGGCGGTGAGCAGTGCTCGGCCGCCCTCGTCGTCGGACGCCGAGGTCACAATGGTGATGTCCATCCCCCGGGTCCGATCGATCTTGTCGTAGTTGACCTCGGGAAAGATCAACTGCTCAGTCACCCCGAGCGTGTAGTTACCGTGGCCGTCGAACGCCCGAGGGTTACAACCCCGGAAGTCGCGAATACGGGGGATGGCCAGGGTGATGAGGCGGTCCAGGAACTCGTACATCCGGTCGCCGCGGAGCGTGGCCTTAGCTCCAATGGCCTGCCCCTCCCGGAGTCGGAAGTTGGAGACTGACCTCTTCGCCTTAGTCGCCACTGGCCGCTGCCCGGTTATCACCTCCAGGTCAGCCAGGGCGCCGTCGAGTAGCTTGGCCTGCTGGGCAGCGTCACCGACCCCCATGTTGACGACAATCTTGACCAGGCGGGGCACCTGCATGATGTTGCCCAGCCCCAACTCCTCCCTCAGGCTTTCCTGGAGCCCCATTTCGTACCGGTCGCGGAGGCTGATCGGAACGGTCGTCTCAGCCATCGAGATCCACCCCCGTTCGCCGGCAGACCCGTACCTTCTGGCCTGACTCGGTGAACCGGTGGCCGACTCGGGTCGGCTTACCGTCAGCTGGGCTGATTACCGCCACGTTCGAGGCGTCGATGGGCATGGCCTTGTCGATGATGCCGCCCTGCATGGTCTCCCGGGTCGACTTCTGGTGACGCTTGGCGATGTTCATGCCTTCGATAATCACCTTGTTCCGACTGGGGATGACTCGACTTACCTCGCCCTCACGGCCTCGGTCCTTGCCGGCCAGCACTCGGACCCGGTCGCCCTTCCTGATCTTCATCTCAGAGAACCTCCGGGGCGAGGGAGACGATCCGCATGAACCGCTTCTCGCGGAGTTCACGACCTACTGGCCCAAAGATCCGGGTACCACGAGGCTGGTTCTGGTCGTCGATCAGCACGGCTGCATTCTCGTCAAACCGGATGTAGGAACCGTCAAAGCGTCGACGTTCCTTGGCCGTGCGCACGATCACGCATCGGACCACCTCGCCCTTCTTGACCGAGGCCCCGGGATTGGCATCCTTGACGGTGGCGGTGATGATGTCGCCGATCGACGCGTAGCGCCGCCGGGAACCCCCGAGAACCTTGATGCATAGGATCTCCCGTGCCCCAGAATTGTCGGCCACCCGCAACCGGGTCTCCTGCTGGATCATCTACTTCGCCCTCTCCAGGATCTCAAGGAGCCGCCATCGCTTCAGCTTTGAAAGCGGGCGGGTCTCCTGGACCCGTACCCGGTCGCCGATCTGCAACTGGTTGTCCTCGTCGTGGACATGGAGCCGCTTGGTGCGCTGCACCGTCTTGCCGTAGCGCCGATGCCGAACCCGGTCTACGGTCGCTACGACTGCAGTCTTGTCCTGAGCGTCCGAGACGACGACACCCTCGCGTATCTTCCGACGGTTCGGCCGGGCGGCCACCGTTGCCTCCTCGGCCATCAGCCCGCCTCCTCGGTTTCGGCAGCATCCATAGCCTCGGCGGCCGCGATCTCCCGCGCCCGGATTTCGGTGAGGGCACGGGCTACCTCGCGCTTCACTTTGCCCAGGCGAGAATGGTTCTCCAACTGGCCGGTCGCCAACTGGAAACGCAGGTTGAACAACTGCTCCTTCGCATCGTTCAGCTGTTCCACCAGGTCGGTATCCCCGAGGTCGCTGAGCGCCTTGCTGCGGGCCATGGCTAGAACCCCTCCTCCCTTTGGACAAAACGGGCCTTGATCGGAAGCTTCTGGATCGCTCGCTCAATGGCCTCCCGGGCGACTTGCTCATCGGAGTAGGACAACTCAAACAGAACCCGTCCCGGTCGGACGGCGGCCACCCAGTGCTCCGGGTTTCCCTTGCCCGAACCCATCCGGGTCTCAGCCGGCTTCTCGGTGACGGGTTTGTCGGGAAAAATGTTGATCCATACCTTGCCGCCGCGCTTGATGTGGCGGGTCATGGCGATACGGGCGGCCTCGATCTGGCGGGCGGTTAACCAACCCGGTTCGAGAGCCTGGACTCCGTACTCGCCAAAACTGACCGAGGTCTGGCCCCTTGAGTTACCGCGCGTGCGACCGCGTTGCTGCTTCCGGTGTCGGACCTTCTTGGGCATCAACATGATCAGTCGGCATCCCCGGATCGGAAGTGCGGAGTTTCATGGTGCTCACGGGTCGAGGCCTCGATGGCCTCCTCCTCGGCTAGTAGTCTCTCGAACTCCTCATCGCCCTCCTTGACCAGCGGAGCCAGTTCAGGTTCGACCGACTCCTCATCGGGGGGCACCTCTGGTACCTCTGCTGGTGTCTCGGGCGCCTCCGGTGTCTCGGGCGCTCCGGCACTCCGGCGGCGGGCCGCCGCCGAGGACACCACGGTCCGCGGCTTGCTCTGGCCGGAGGTCCCGCCGACCGCCATCGCGGCCTCCCGACTGATCTTGTCCTCCAGGCGGGCCTTGTACGGCAGGATGTCGCCTTTGTAGATCCAGACCTTCACGCCGATCCGGCCGTAGGTGGTTCGAGCCTCCCGGAAGCCATAGTCAATGTCGGCCCGCAACGTGTGCAGCGGCACCCTCCCCTCCCGGTACCACTCGGTGCGAGACATCTCAGCGCCGCCAAGGCGGCCCGAGCACTGGACCCGGATCCCGAGCGCACCGGCCTTCTGCGCATTCTGGACGGCCCGTTTCATCGCCCGCCGAAAAGCGACGCGGCCGGCAAGTTGGTCGGCCACACCTTGTGCAATGAGCGCCGCCTCCAACTCG
>JAKUSA010000037.1 GCA_022449565.1 Acidimicrobiales bacterium
TGGCCACCACCAGGTGAATGCCCACGGCCCGGGCCATCTGGGCCAGCCGGCAGATCGAGTCCTCGACGTCGCGGGCGGCCACCATCATCAGATCGGACAGTTCGTCCACCACCACCAGGATGAACGGCAGGCGGTCGTAGGTGAGCAGTTCTCCCTCCTCGTCGAGGCCCGGCGGGGGCACCAGGTCGCCCCGGTCGTACGCGGCGTTGTAGCCACTGATGTCCCGGTAGCCGCAGACGGAAAGAACGTCGTAGCGGCGCTCCATCTCCCTTACCGCCCAGTGCAGGGCGTTGGCCGCCTTCTTCGGGTCGGTGACCGGAGCGGTGAGCAGGTGCGGGACCCCCTCGTACCGGCCCATCTCGACCCGTTTCGGGTCGATCAGGATGAGGCGGATTACCTCCGGGGTGGCCCGCATCAGGATCGAGGTGACCATGGCGTTGATGCACGACGACTTGCCGGCGCCGGTCGCCCCGGCGATGAGCAGGTGGGGCATGGTCGCCAGGTCGAGCATTACCGCCCGGCCGCTGATGTCGCGCCCCACCGCCACCTCAAGGGGATGGCGGGCCTTCCGGGCCTCGACTGAAGCCAGGATGTCACCCAGGGCCACCACCTCCCTTTCCTCATTGGGCACCTCGATGCCGATGGCCTGTCGGCCGGGGATGGGGGCCAGGATCCGGACGTCCGCGGCGGCCAGGGAGTAGGCGATGTCCTTGCTCAGGCTGGTGACCCGCGACACCTTGACCCCTTCCCCCACCTGGAGGGCGTAGCGGGTGACGGTGGGTCCGATGGTCATGTCGACCAGACGGGTCTCCACGCCATGGGCGGCCAGGGCCTCCTGGAGGATCACCCCGCGTGCCTCAGCCGCCTTGGCGTCGACGTCGTGGGTGTCGCTGCGGGCAAGGATTTCCGGAGACGGCAGAGCCCACGGGGAGCCGGCCACCAACTCGCCCAACTGGATGGTCATCTGCTCCCCGCCGACCGGTTCCCCGGACCGGTTCCGCCGGCGCTTCGGCTTGGACGGCGTCGGGGCCGTCCCGGTGGCGGCTTGTGGGGTCGGTTCTGATTCCGGCGGGGTGGCCGTTTGGGATTCGGGCCGTGGTTCAACGGTCCCGGAACCGGCCACCGACTGGTCGTCGGTTCCTGGTGCGGTGAGCAGGCTGCGGACCCAGTTTCCCAATCCTCGCGCCGATGCGCGGAGGCCTGCCACCAGGCCCCGTGCACCCTGTCGGGCGGCCGCTCCGGCTCCGCGGGCCGCCATCCGTGCCGCCTGACGGGCGGTCACCCGGGTGACGACGGCCGCTCCTACCAGCCCGAGGCCGATCAGGATCAGCACCGCGCCCCATGTGGCAACGACGGCGGACAGGCCGCCACCTACCCCCAGGCCCAGCACGCCACCGGCTGTGCCGAGTTCGTCGATTCCGTCGCCGAGGCCCGGTCGCCCGCGCGTCATGTGTAGGAGGCCGGTCACGCTGGACAAGCCGAGGACAGCACCCACTGGGAGTCGCTTGGTGATCTCCCCGAACTCGGACCGCTCCCGGAACATGGCCAGCCCGGTAATCACCATTACCACTGGGAGCGCGACCTTGGTGATGCCGACCGTCCAACCGGAGGCCGAGTCGATTATCCGTCCGACGATGCCGGCCTTGTCGAGGTAGATCGACAGGCCGACCAGGAGCCCACCAAGGACGAGGCCCAGACCGAGCATCTCGTTGCCCCGGCCGGCGAACGCGGTGCGGAGCATCCGCCGACCCGGGCCTGCCCCGGGGGCAGGGGAATAGGCGCCTCGGGCCTTCCGATCCGGGGCCCTGGAGGGCCGGCCGGCCGCCCGACCCGACGCACGCTCGCGGGCGTCCGGGCTCGCAGAACCAGTGCTCACAGCAGATTCACGGTACCACCGGGGTGTGACCCCACCGGGGGCATGCCCAGAGGCTCAGCGAACCTCTACCACGGGGACCAGGGCTGGCCGTCGGCCGGTACGCGCGTTGACCAAACGACCGGTGGCCCGCCTGACGAGCCGGGCAAGTTCCCGGACGCCCCGCTCGCCGTCGACCAGTACCGGGGCCAGCACCCGGACCACTTCATCGGCCACCGTTACACACCAGTCCTCCCGCTCATCTGGTTCGATCCAACCGCGGGTCTCGACGAACGGTTGCTCAGCGAGTCGACCCCGCTTTCCGTCGACGACCACCCGGACCACCACGAAGCCCTCCTCGGCGAGGGCTCGGCGCTCTTCGACCAACCGCTCGCTAACCGGTGCCCCCGCCGTATCGACCATTACGTACTCGTCGCTCACCCGCTTCTGGTGCCTCAGACCGTCCGAGTCGAGCCGAACCCTGTCGCCGTCGGTGCATCGCAATACCCGGTCCGGGGCCATGCCCCGCTCGAGGGCTAGTTGGTGGTGGGCGGCGAGGTGGGCGTACTCACCGTGGACGGGGATGAACAGTTCGGGGTCGGTCGCGGCGTGCAGTGCGAGAAGCTCGTCGGCTTTCCCATGACCGGTGGTGTGCACGCCTAACTGGCCGCTGTGGACCAGGCGGGCCCCCTGGCGGGATAGGTCGTTGTGCAGGCGGGACACGGCGGCCTCGTTGCCCGGGATGGGGTGGGAGGAGAACACCACCGTGTCCCGATCGCCGATGGTGATCGACCGGTGCCGCCCTCGGGCCATAAGGGCCAGCGCGGCCCGGGGCTCGCCCTGTGAACCGGTACACACCACACAGGTCCGGGCCGGGTCTAGACCGTCCAGCTCGCCCTCGCTGGCCAGCACATCGTCGGAAATCCGTAGAAGGCCCAATTGCCGGGCAAGGCCTACGTTGCGGACCATTGACGGGCCGAGCACCACCACCCGACGGTCAGTGGCAACCGCGGCGTCCGCGATCTGCTGGATCCGGTGGACGTGGCTGGAAAACGCACCGATCACGATCCGACGACCAGCGTGCTCTTCGAAAATCTGCTGGAGCACCGGTCCGATCTCCGATTCGGAGGCTGACGACCCGGCCGAATCGGCGTTGGTGGAGTCGGCCAAGAGCAGCCGGATCCCCGGATCGGCCGACAACTTCTCCAGCCGGGCCAGGTCGGTCACCCGCCCGTCGACGGGTGTCGGATCTAACTTGAAGTCGCTCGAATGCAGGATCAGGCCCTGGGGGGTCCCGAACACGGTCATGAGGCCACTCGGAGTGGAGTGGGTCACGGGCAGAAACTCACAGTCGAACGGTCCGATGGTGCGCCGGTCATGGTCCTCGAGGGGCACCAGGTCGGGTACCGCGACCCCGGCGGACTGCAACTTTCCCCGGATCATCCCCAGGGTGAATGGGGCCCCGTAGATCGGGAACGACAACTCACGTAGAAGGTAGGGCAGGCCGCCAATGTGGTCCTCGTGGGCATGGGTGACCACGCATCCCTCGATCCGGTCGGCCCGCTGGCGTAGCCAGGTGAAGTCCGGGAGGACGGCGTCGACACCGGGCCGGTCGTCGGGAAACAGCTGCCCGCAGTCCAACAGCACGACCCGGCCTTCGACCTCGAGGGCCGCGCAGTTGCGGCCGATCTCACCGAGGCCGCCAAGGAAAGTGAGGTGAACGGGAGCGGGCAAGGGTTAACCGGTTCCGGGTCGCGGCTCAGCCGCGGCCCAGCCCAACCAGGATCTCCCGGGCCCGATCGGCCAACCCGTCCGGCTCGGGGCCCATGGGGGGCCGGCAGTCTCCGCCCGGCAGGCCCAGTACTCGCATCATGGCCTTGGTGGGCACGGGGTTGGGGGCAGTTTCGCTCGACTCGAAGGCATAGGAGGCCAGCATCCCGCGGTTGGCCTCCCGCGCTCCAGCCGGGTCACCGCCGAAGAACTTCTCCATGAGGGCGACCGTTTCAGGAGTGGTCCAATGGGAGGCGACGCTGACCGTGCCAACTGCTCCCACGGCCAGCAGCGCCAGGGTCAGGGCGTCGTCGCCGCTGTAGACCTCGAAGCCATCAGGGGCCGCGGCGACCAGTCGGGCCGTTTCGCCCACATCGCCAGCGGCGTCCTTGAGGGCCACGATGTTCTCAACCTCGTCGGCCAGTCGGAGAATGGTCGCCGTCTCGATCTTCCGGCCAGACCGTGGCGGGATGTCATAGAGCATTACCGGCAGGTCGGTGGCCTCGGCGACAGCGGAAAAATGGGCGACCAGACCGGCCTGCGACGGGCGGTTGTAGTAGGGGGTGACAGTGAGGATTCCGGCCGCCCCGGCCTGGGTGCACCGCCGGGTTAACTCGACAGCCGCCTCGGTGTCGTTGCTACCCGCCCCAGCCACCACGGGCACCTCAACCGCGTCGACCACCGCGGCGACCAGGCCCACCTGCTCGTCATGGGTCAGCGTTGGCGATTCGCCGGTGGTCCCGGCCACTACGAGGCCGTCGTTGCCCTGTTCGACCAACCATCGGGCCAGGGTGGCGGCTCCGGTCAGGTCGAGGGATCCGTCACCGGTAAAGGGGGTGATCATGGCCGTCAACACCCGGCCGAAGCGGGCTTCCATGTGGCGCCTCCTCTCGTCCTCGTCCGGTCAGCCGGATGGTTCCGCGGCGGCTCTGGACGCTTCTTCCTCGGCCCGGTCGATGCCCAAGGTGCTCTGCAGGTTGTAGTGCATTTCTTGCCACACGTGGTGGTACGACTCAACCCGTGGGCTGGCAAACCAGTCGTGATCGCCGCCTTGTACATGGTTGAGGGCGTGGGCGAACCGGGGACCGTATCCGGCGAAACGCTGGAGGTGGCTGGCGAAGTCGGCGTAGATCGGTTGCATTCGCTCGTCGAACAAGCTGAGCCGGGCGACAACTGTCGTGTCATAGCCCTGATCAGCATGATCATTTAGCTGCCGCGTTTCCGGATCATCACCAGGAAGCATCTGCCAGTCGGTGCACAGTTCCTTGAAGCTGAAGTCAACAGCCAACAAGTGCTCATATGTCTCGGTAACGGCAACTCTTGCTCCTGCGCCGTCCAACTCCTCAGCCAAGAGAGCCAGCACCCTGCTCTGACCCTCGTTGGTGAACCTCCAGAACGACCCAAAATTAGTTGTCTCCTTGTATTCAACCTCACCGGTTCCAACCAAGGAGTCGAGGACACTTTTCGCGTCGTCCTCGGAGAGTTCCGCCCTCGCAGCAACTACCGGGGTGTCGGCATTGCCTCGAATCCGTAGGGCGAGCAGGACGCGCAAATCCGCTGCGACGGTGTCAAGCATGATAATCACGCTACCAGCCGGTCATCTCGGGCTACCCGGGCTAGGACCAGTGGGTAACCGACCAGTCCGATGAGGGTAAAGATGAACCACTGGACGGCGTAACTCAAGTGCGGGCCCTCCCCCAGATCAGGCGTCGGAAGGGGGAGAGGCCAGCTGTCGGTCCCGTCCGGGGCGGCCTGTACGTAGGCAGGCAGGAGCCCCAGGCCCCACCGCTCGGTCAGAAGATCGAGGTCGATCCGGTCGACCTCGTCGCCAGAGACGTGACCGCCGGACCGGCCAGCCATGGCCAGGCCGACCACCTCGACCGGCCCAGGTGGCGGGGCCCAGGACATCGGGTCTGCGTTGGCCCGGACGGCGAGCGGAATGAAGCCACGGTTTACGGCGACCGCTGTGCCGGACGGGTCGGCGAGGGTCAACAGGGTGACCACCTCGACTCCGGGCACCCCCTCCCGGGGGCGGTTAGCCACCTGGACCTCACGGGCCGGGTCGAAGGTGCCGGCAGCAACCACCGGCCGGTACCACAGGTCGCCGGAGGGATGGACCGCCCCGACAGCGGTGGCCACCGGCACAGGATCCCATCGGGCCTGGGTCTCGACACGATCGTTGTGGTGGCGGCGCTCGTCGAGGCGACGGAGTTGCCAGAACCCCAGGTTGATGGTGGCCACCAGGAGGACCAGTACCCCCAGGTGGGAGAGGATCCAGGCCGGACCGAGAAGCCGGCGGGCGCCCTGGGTCACGGCAACCGGTCAGAGACCGAGCAGGGCGTCGAGGCCGACGGTCACGCCGGGAACCTCGGCGATCCGTCGCACGGCCAGCAGCACCCCGGGCATGAAGGAATCCCGGTCGACGGTGTCGTGGCGGATGGTCAGCGTCTGGCCAGTGGTCCCCAGCACCACCTCCTGGTGGGCAACCATGCCCCGCATCCGGACGGCGTGGATCCGGATGTCCGAGGGGCCTTTCGCTCCCCGGCCACCACCGGACAGGTTCTCCGTCATCGTCCCGTCGGCTGCCCAGTCGGCGGAGGCGGCGGCCATCCTGTCGGCGGTAGCCAGAGCCGTCCCTGAGGGAGCGTCGACCTTTCCATCATGATGGAACTCAAGGACCTCGGCTGTGTCGAACCATGGGGCGGCTATCTCAGCGAACCGCATCATTAGCACCGCTCCAATGGCGAAGTTAGGCACCACCACGCAATTGCTCGACGTGAAGGACGACCGGAGTCTGGCCAGGTCGTCGCCGTCGAGACCGCTGGTGCCGACCACCGCGTGGACGCCGGCCTCGGCGAGGATGGGGAGGTTGGCTCGACTGGCGTCGACCACGGTGAAGTCGACCACCACCTCGGCGCCGGCCTCCACCACCTCGGCCGGCCCAGCAGCCACGACGATCCCGTCGGCGACCCCGTCAAGGTCCTCCCCCACCGCGGCGGGGTCGGCGGCAGCCACCAGGATGAGGCCCTCGGCGCCGTCGACCGCCCGACAGGCGGTGCGACCCATACGGCCGGCCGCGCCCAGCACACCGACTCTGATCGGAGCACCCGATTCCATGCCGGCGAGGCTAGCGGTCGGGGCAACCACCCCCGGCCAGGTTTGTGGCCGGAACCGCCGGTGGCGGCACCGGTGGCCGAGATCGGCTCAGCGGCTCCGCCGGCGGCGACCACCTGAGCGTTCGGGGCGGACGGCAACTCCCAGGTCGCCATGGACGGTCTCCAACTCGGCCTGAAAGGCCTCCTCGAATGAGGCGCTGACGGTCACTGGCTCGTCCCGGTTGGAACTGCCCGGAGCATCGCCGAAGTCATCCTCGTCATCTTCGAAGTCGTCGTCTGAACCGTCGACGAAGTCGTCGACCCGGTCGTTCGGGGCATCCAGGTGGTCGGCATCCTCCACGGGGTTCCCGTCGGCCCGATCGTCTGACGGCTGCTCGGAACGGGGGGCCGAGTCGTCTGAGGATCGAGCGGGGCGGGGAGCCGAGTCGTCGCCGGTCGGCCGGAGGGAGATCTTGCCGTTCGGGTCGATGTCCTCGACGACCACCTCAAGCGACTGGCCCAACTCAAGCACGTCCTCCACCCTGTCGATGCGTTTCCCACCGCCCAGCTTGGAGATGTGCACCAGGCCGTCCCGTCCCGGGAGGACATTGACGAAGGCACCGAACTTGGTGATGTTCACTACCCGGCCCTCGTAAACCTCGCCGACGTGGGCCGAGGGCGGATCCACTATCAGCATGATCTGGCGCTCGGCCTCGGCGACCTTCTCCCGATCAGGGGAGGCGACCGACACAATTCCCACCATGCCGTCGTCGTCGACGCTGATCTGGGCACCGGTCTCGGCCTGGATCGTGTTGATCATCTTGCCCTTCGGGCCGATCACCTCGCCGATCTTCTCGACGGGGATCTCGAAGCTCGAGATCTTCGGCGCGTTCTCGCCCACATCCGGGCGCGGCCCGTCAATCGCACCGGCCATCACCTCGAGAATGGCCAACCGGGCCTCCCGGGCCTGGTTGAGAGCACCGGCCAGCACATCGGCGGGAATCCCGTCGATTTTCGTATCGAGCTGTAGGGCGGTCACGAACTCCGAGGTTCCGGCCACCTTGAAGTCCATGTCGCCGAACGCATCCTCGACACCCAGGATGTCGGTCAGCGTCACATACTGACCCTCGTGGAGGACCAGGCCCATAGCGATACCGGCCACCGGAGCCTTGATAGGCACCCCGGCATCCATCATCGAAAGGCTCGACGAGCAGACCGACCCCATGGAGGTCGACCCGTTGGAGGACAGCACCTCGGAGACGAGGCGCAGCGTGTACGGGAACTCGTCGAAGGACGGCACCACCGGGATCAGCGCCCGCTCGGCAAGCGCCCCATGGCCGATCTCCCTGCGCTTCGGACCACGCATGAAGCCCGTCTCACCAGTGGAGAACGGAGGAAAGTTGTAATGGTGCATGAAGCGCTTGCGCTCGATGGGGTCGATCCCGTCGATCATCTGGTCCATGCGCCCCGTGCCCAGGGTGGTCACGTTGAGAACCTGGGTCTCGCCCCGCTGGAACAGCCCCGAGCCGTGGGCGGTGGGGATGACCTGGACCTCGGAGGAGAGCGGACGGAGGTCACTCATCCCGCGGCCATCGATCCGGACACCCTGGTCGACGATCCGGGACCGGACCACCCCCTTGGTGACCGACCGGATGGCCGCCCCGATCTGACGTTCGGCGCCGTCCACCTTGACGAAGCCGGGAAGGACCTCCTCGACGAGGGCGGCCTTGAGCGCCGCCTCAGCCTCCCCCCGCTGGGCCTTGTCAGCGATGGCCTGAGTTTCGGCGATCCGGTCACGTCCGACAGCCGAGACCGCTTCGAGGATCTCATCGCTGTAGTCGGCCGAGACCTCGTAGTCCATAGTTTCGGGAGCACCGACCGCCTTCACGAGGGCCAGCTGCAGTTCGACGACCTCCCGGATGTGGGTTTTGGAGAACTCGAGGCCCTGAGCCAGGACGGCCTCGTCGACCTTTGGGGCGCCGGCCTCGTAGACATCCCAGGACGCCTCGGTGCCACCGGCCTCAACCATCATCACGGCCACGTCGCCGTCGTCAAGCAGACGTCCGGCCACCACCATCTCGAACGCCGACTCGGCGCCCTCCTCGAAGGTGGGGTGGGCAATCCACTCACCGGCCGCCGACCAGGCGATGCGCACCGCCCCAACCGGCCCGTCGAACGGGATGTCGGACAGCATCAGCGCCGCTGAGGCACCGTTAAGAGCCAGAACGTCGTGCGGGTTCTCCATGTCGGCTCCCATGACGGTGCCCACGATGTGGACCTCGTTACGGAACCCGTCGGGGAACATCGGCCGCAGGGGGCGGTCGATGAGCCGGCAGGTCAGGATGGCCGAGGTGGGGGCACGGCCCTCACGCCTGAAAAACGAGCCGGGGATCTTCCCAGCCGCGTACATCCGCTCCTCGATGTCAACGGTGAGCGGAAAAAAGTCTGCTCCTGGTCGCGGCGACCGGGACCCGGTGGCCGTGACCAATACGGTGGACCGGCCGAGTTGGGCCAGCACGGCCCCCCCGGCCAGGCTGGCCAGACGGCCGGTCTCGAATGACATTGTCTTCTCGGTCCCGCTGAAAGTGTGGGACAGGGTTGTGGCTTCGCTCATTTCTCTCTTCTCTTCTTCCTATTGGATCCCGTCCGGAACGATTCCGGAACGGGCGACGGCCGCACGGTGCGGCCGGCCGGGCAGCATGTCCATGAGCCCGGTGGTGTTCTGGTTGGTTGTCGGTTTCGGTTTTCCGATCCCCGACCCGGAGACGGGCGACCGTCGGTCCGCCCAGGCGGCTGGCACCTAGCGTCGTAACCCCAGCTTGGCGATGACGGCCCGGTACCGGTCGATGTCATTACCGGTGAGGTAGTCGAGCATCCTCCGCCGGCGACCGACCAGCATCAACAACCCTCGTCGACTGTGATGGTCCTTCTTGTGGACCTTCAGGTGTTCCGTCAGGTGGTTGATCCGGTCACTGAGCAGTGCGATCTGCACCTCGGGTGAGCCGGTATCGGACTCGTGCAGTCGGTGCTCGGAGATCGTGTCAGCCTTCGGCGGCAAATCTGTGGGCATCTCTTCCTCGGGTATCGGATCCGGCCCCATGTCACGCAAGCCTGCGATCGAAGGCCGTCGGATGGGCCGGAGGTTACGGATCCAACCCCGGGTAACCCCTCACGGGCCACCCACCGCTTAAACATGGTACCAGCGGAGCCCGGTGGGACCACCCGAAGGTTAGCCCCACCTAACCGGCGCAGTCACCAAGCCTGGTGGTTCGCAGGCCCATGTACCCTCGTGTCGCCTGCGGAGAATTCTCAGACCATGAGACTGCCTGTTAGGTTCGCAGTTCGAGATTCTGCGAAGCATGCCCGCCTCGGAGGAGCACCATGTCCTACCCGAACACCCTTGTCTTCATCGATTTCCCGACCGACGACGTCGACGAGGCCAACGAATTCTACAGTGCGGTCTTCAACTGGGAGGTGGAGGAGCGCATACCGGGGCTCTTCCACCGAATCGTGCCCGGCCAGAACTTCAAACTCGACGATGGAAGCCAGGGTCCGACCGGAAACCTGCACATGGGGATCTCGAACGCCTCCAACGTTCGCCCCCATCCAGACCCGGAACCGACAGAACCCCGCCACCTGAACCCCGGTGGGCGGGCCATCAGGGCTTGGATTCTGGTCAGCGAGGACGACTCGTTCGATCGGATCCTCGACACGGCCGAGCGCCTTGGCGGCACCGTCCTGTGGCGCAACCACTTCTGGACCGAATTCGGAGGCGCCAACGCATCGTTCAGGGACCCCTGGGGTAACCAGATCAACCTCTGGCAGCACCTTCCCGACGCGGAGCAGGACGAGGAGACCCATCAGGTGGTCGGCGAGTACACAGTGCCCGAAGGTTGGACCGTCGAATAGTCGCCGAGGAGACCTACTGATGAGTGAGGACACCTACGACATCCATCCTCCGACGCCGCGCTGGACCCACATCGCCCTGCGGGTCACAGACATCAACGCGACGATCGATTGGTACACCGAGAACACCCCGCTCACTCTCCTCGCCCGTCGGGAAGATGAGATGGGCTACGGGGCCTGGCTTGGTCATGACGACAGCCCGGACAGCCCCTTTCTCCTAGTCGTCTCCCAGTTCCTCCCGGGCAGCGACCCGTTCGAAGGCTCACCTCACACGGTCCTCGGTCCGTTCGCCCATCTGGGTATCGAGTTCCCGAGCCGCCAAGACCTAGAGGCGGCGGCCAAGAGAGCCGAGGCGAACGGTTCGCTGACCATGCCATTGACAGAGATGCCCGCACCGGTCGGGTGGATATTCATGGCCCAGGACCCTGATGGGAACACCATCGAGTTCTCCTACGATCAAGGCGTCTACGCAACCGCTCAGCAGGTATGGGGATAGCGGGCGAACCTCTCGAGGTCGTCGCCTCGTATCTGGCGTCTTTCGCGACCGCGGATCCTGACGCGATCGTTGCCCACGTCAGCGAGGATTTCGAAAACATCCACACCAGTGCCCTTGCAGAGCCCTCTAGTGGACGGGCCGCCTACCGGGAACGGCTACCGGATTTCCTCAACGAGTTCGACGGGGTTGCCTACGAAATAGTGGAAACCTTCGCCGAAGGCAACCGGGTGGCGACCGCCTACACCATGCGAGCCGACTACCACGGTTCTCCGATCGAGATCCAGGGAATGTTCAGGTTCCTAGTCTCCGAAGGCCTGGTCGCCCGACGGGTGGACTACTTCGACAGCCTGAGGTTCCTCCAACAAACGGGCGGGGCAGAACCAACCAACTGAACGGGCACGCCTCTTCGATCACAATCCGGGCGTCTATCAGCCCCGGACCAGCTCTGCGAATCGGCGCCTCCACTCGACAGACGCCTTGTCGGCCTGGACGCTAACCAGCACCGTCCGGTCGAGGGGCATTTCACCATCGAGTCGCTCGAGCATCACCCGGTCCTCCTCTCCAATAGCCCTGTCGAAAGCGATCACTTCCTCAGCGGGCACGTCGAAGTCGTCGTTTCGCCATACAACGAAGGTGAAGTAGGAGCTCTCCGCGTCCATCGGCGTCGACGCCAGCAGGAGAACGTGCCGAAGACCGGACCGATATTCGATGGTGCTCCGGACCATCAGGGGGAGCCGGAAACCGGAACTCATGGCCCGCTCCACCACGGGCTCGCGCGAACCGGAGGTGGCCCGGGCTTCGTCAGGGTTCTCGGCCACGATCTCATAGCGATAGCCGAAGAAACCGCCCTCGAGCTCCTCTAACTCGACCGGCGACACCCTGGGGTCCTGTGCCCCACCGAAGGTCCCCACGTGCACGAACGGAAAGTGGGCGATGTCAAGGAAGTTGTCGACCATGCGCGGGGCCGCCACCTTCCAGACCTGGACCTCAGTGTTGATCCGGCGAAAGTCCGAGTCATCCTCCTCCCCCACCTCAGGGATTGGGGCTGCGGGTTCCCCAGGACATATCCAAACCAGGCCGTACTTCTCCGCCGCATAGACAGTCTCCAAGTGGGCTCGGGGGGGCACCGGAACACCGGCGGCCGCCGAGGGAACTTCTTGGCAGACACCCTCGGCACCGAAGAGCCACCCGTGGTACGGACAACGTAGGCACCCCGACTCGATCGTTCCGGCCGACAGGGGCGACTGCCGGTGGGGGCAACTGTCAGGGGCAGCTACGACGTTGCCGTCGGGACCACGCCACAGCACATAGTCATCGCCAAGCAGCCGCACGCCCACTGGGCTCCCAACAAGAGAATCGACGTTGGCCACAGCGTGCCAGTGGGCCCGAAGCCCCGCCGATCCGACCACCTCCGACGTGGACATCGACCCACAGTACCGCCGACCGTGGTTATGGTCGCAGTAGGAGGAACGCCCCATGGCCGATCTGGTCATCACCGGAACTCTGCTCACCATGGACACCGACCGGACGATCTGGTCGGATGGAGCAGTCGTCGTACGGGCAGGACAGATCACCGAGGTCGGTCATCGGTCCACAATCACTAAACGCCACGGGGACGTCAAGACCCTCGGCGGACCCGAATGCCTCGTGACCCCCGGGTTCGTCAATGCTCACCAACACCTCACCGGTGATCGACTCGTCCGATCGTGCATTCCCGACAACCTTGTCGCCGAAGAGGCGATCTTCCACTGGGCTGTCCCTATCCACGGCGCCCACACCGGTGACGACGACGAGCTGTCGGCCACCCTCTCCCTGCTCGAGGCTGTGGGCAACGGCATAACCACAACGGTCGAGGCAGGGACGGTCGCTCATCCAGAGCGGGTCGGTGAGGCCTTTGCTCGGGTCGGAGTCCGCGGATGTATTAGCACCTGGGGCTGGGACTTGGCCGATGGCCCCTATGCCGCCCCTGCCGACGAGGTCTTGGACCGTCAGCAGGCGGTACTCGACCATTTTCCACCGGGAGGCCTAGTTGACGGCTGGGTAGGACTGATAGGACACGACCTGGTCAGCGACGACCTTTTCGTCCGCGCCGCTGGTTTGGCCCGATCCAAGAACACCGGGATTACCTTTCACCTCTCGCCATCTCCGGCCGACTCGGAGGCCTATGCGACTCGGTCAGGCAAGCGTCCCGTGGAACACCTCGCGGCCCTCGGAATTCTGGGCCCTCATGTTCTCATCGCTCACGCAGTACACCTCGACGACGAGGAACTCACACTCCTTGTCGACTCGGGTACGGCAATCGCCTACTGCCCGTGGGCCTACCTCCGGTTGGGGCAGGGCCTAACCCGCGCAGGACGCCACATGGACTTCAGGGATCGTGGTGGACGACTGGCTCTAGGCTGTGACACCGAGAACGCAAGTGACTCCATCGACGCTCTGCGTGTAGCGGCCCTCACCGCAGGACTCGCCAAAGATGTCGTCATGGACCCAACAGGTTTTGGGGCCCATGAGGCGCTCGAGCTCCTAACCATTGGTGGAGCCGAAGCGATCGGGATGGCCGATCGGATCGGATCCATCGAGGTCGGTAAGGCAGCCGATCTTGTGGTCCATGACCTGAGCGGGGTGGAATCTGCCCCTCGGTCGGTCGATCCGGTCCTGCAGTTGGTCTGGGCCGGGGACGGGCGCCGTGTCCGGGATGTGGTGGTAGACGGGGTGGTGGTACTCGAGCAGGGTCGCAGTACCCGGGTTGACCACCGGGAACTGATGGTCGATGCATCTGCAGCCCAGCGTCGACTCCTCGGCGACGCGGGACTCTCACCCTCGGCCCGCTGGCCGATT
>JAKUSA010000038.1 GCA_022449565.1 Acidimicrobiales bacterium
GGCTACATCATGGAGACCGGGAAGGTGGTCATGGACGGCCCGGCTGAGAAGTTGCTCGGCGATGAGGATGTCCAGGAGTTCTACCTGGGGTTGCGGGGTGACGAAGGGGAGCGGAAGTCGTTCCGCGACGTCAAGCACTACAAGCGGCGGAAGCGGTGGTTGTCATGAGCGAGCCGATTCTGGTCGTGGACCACATCAGCCTGTCGTTCAAAGGCGTACAGGCCATCGACGACGTGTCATTCGAGGTAGCCGCTGGCCAACTGTTCTCCATTATCGGCCCCAACGGCGCGGGCAAGACTTCGATCTTCAACTCGATCAGCCAGGTCTATCGGCCCCAGGAAGGTGATATCCGCTGGAAGGGTGAGAGCATCATGGGGATGCGACCCGACCGGGTTGCCGGCCTGGGCCTGGCCCGTACCTTCCAGAACATCGAACTGTTCTCCCAGATGACGGTGCTAGGCAACCTGCTGTTGGGTCGACATCTGCGCATGGAGCGTTCCTGGCTGGCTGGCGCACTGTGGCTGGGCCCGGCCCGGGCGGAGGAGACGGCCCACCGGCTGGCCGTAGAGGAAATCATCGATTTTCTCGAAATCGAGCAGTGGCGGAAGCACCCCGTAGCTCTTCTGCCCTATGGGATTCAGAAGCGGGTGGAGTTGGGTCGGGCCCTGGCCATGGAACCGGAGTTACTGCTGCTCGATGAGCCGGTGGCCGGGATGAACCTCGAGGAAACCGAGGACATGGCCCGTTTCATCCTTGACATCCGCGAAGAACTGGGCATCGGCATCGTCCTGGTGGAGCACGACATGGGCCTGGTCATGGACATCGCCGACCGGGTACTGGTGCTCGACTTCGGTCAGCGGATCGCCGAAGGTCCACCGGCCGAAGTTCAGCGCGACCCAGCGGTTGTAGCGGCCTACCTGGGCGACGAGGCAGCCCTGATCGGCCGGAAGAGCAGTTCGGAGCGCGGCCACCGCTACGGGTAGGCCGGAGAGGTTCGTACTTCTCCTAGAGCCTGATCCGCTCGTTGTCCGGGTCGTAGAACGGCCGGAAAGAAGCAGTGGCCGGTATCCGCTGGCCGTTCACCTCCACCTCGAAAGTGGCGTCGATCACTTGGGCTCGGGGAGTATCGGGTCCACACGGCAGGTAACCCATGCCCAGCGCCCCCCCGACGGTGTGGCCGTACATCCCGGAGGTGATCCGCCCGACCAGAAGGCCGTCCCGAAGGATTGGCTCGTCGTGGTAGAGCAGCGGAGAGGGGTCGTCGAGGCGGAACTGCACCAGGCGGCGGGTCACCCCGGCCTCCCGTTGGGCCTCCAGGGTCTCCCGGCCGATGAACCCGCCGGGCTTGTCCCACGCCACCCCCCAGGAGAGCCCAGCCTCCAGTGGGGTGTCCTCATCGGCGATGTCGTCCCCCCAGTGCCGGTAGGCCTTCTCCATCCGTAGCGAGTTCATGGCGTGGTAGCCGGCGGGCACCAGACCTTCGGGTCGGCTCGACTCCCAGAGGGCGTCGAAGACGCCAGCGGCGAACTCGGTGGGCACGTAGACCTCCCAGCCCAGCTCGCCCATGTAGGTACGGCGGATGGCGATGACCCGGGCGTACCCCAGGTCGATCTCCTGGAGGGTGCCGAATGGGAAGGCGTCGTTCCCGAGGTCGGCGTCGGTGAGCGGACACAGGATCTCCCGGGATCGGGGCCCGAACACCCCCAGAACCGCCCAGCTCGAGGTGACGTCGGTGACGGCCATGCGGGCGTCGGCGGGTGTGTTGCGGGCGATCCAGTCGGCGTCGCGTATCTGGGAGGAGAAGGCGGTCACCACCAGGAAGCGGTCCTCGTCGAGTCGGTTGACGGTCAGGTCGGATTCGATCCCACCCCGTTCGTTGAGCCATGTCGTGTAGACGGAGATACCGGGATCCACGTCGACCTCGGCGGCCGAGATGCGGTTCAGGACCCGGACCGCGTCGGGACCCTGGACGAGGANCTTGGCCAGGGACGTCTGGTCGAACAGGGCCGCTCCCTCCCGGCAAGCCCGGTGCTCGGCCGCCGAGTGGTCGAACCAATTCTGGCGACCATAGGTGTAGACGTAGGAGGCCTCGACCCCCTCGGGTGCGTACCAGTTGGGGCGTTCCCAACCGGCGTTCTCACCGTGACAGGCCCCGAGTGCCACCAACCGGTCATAAAACGGCGAGCGCCGTACCCCCCGGGCCGTGTCCACCTGGCGGAACGGCCAGTGCATGGCGTAAAGCAGCCCGAGAGCTTCCACCGACCGGTCGCGGAGGTAACGCCGGTTGGTCTGGAACGGCTGGGCCCGACGGACGTCGACGTCCCAGAGATCCATGGGCGGGTGGCCGCCGACGATCCACTCGGCGAGGACCTTTCCGGCGCCCCCAGCCGACTGGATGCCGATGGAGTTAAAACCGGTAGCCACGAAGTGATTGCGCAACTCCGGGGTCTCCCCCAACAGATAGCGGTCGTCGGGTGTGAACGACTCGGGGCCGTTGAAGAACAAACGGATACCCACCTCCCCGAGCAGAGGGATCCGCTCGCAGGCCTTCTCGTAGACCGGGGCCAGGTGGTCCCAGTCCTCGTCGAGCTGCATGAACGGTCGATCGGTAGGAAGATCGCCGGTGTCGAACGGCTTGGCCACCGGCTCGAAGGCCCCGACGAGGAGGCGACCAGCGTCCTCCTTGACGTAGATGCAGTTATCGGTATCTCGCAGCACCGGCAGCCCGGCGGGTAGGTCGGGGACCGGTTCGGTCACCAGGTAAAAGTGCTCGCAGGCGTGCAGGGGGATGGTGACCCCGACATCCCGGCCCAGCTGGTGGGACCACATGCCGGCCGCGGTTACCACGTACTCAGCGTCAATCACTCCCCGGTCGGTATCCACGCCGACCGCTCGGCCGTCCTTGGTGCGTATCCGCTTCACCGAGACCCCCTCGACGATGCGGGCTCCGCGTTCCTTGGCCACGTTGGCCAGGGCCATGGTCGTGTCAACCGGCGAGGCCTGCCCATCACCGGGGATCCAAACGCCGCCCACAATGCCGTCCGGGTTGAGGAGAGGCCAGCGTCTGACCATCTCGTCGGCGTCGATGACATCGACCTCGACGTCGAAACAACGGGCCATACCGGCGCCCCGAACCAGTTCCTCCATGCGCTCCGGGTTATCGGCCACGCTCACCGACCCGACCCGACGGAACCCCGTGGGGTGGCCCATCTCGTGTTCGAGTCGGTCATAGAGGTCGGCGCTGTAGGCGGCCAGGCGAGTCATGTTGTGGGTGGCCCGGAGGCAACCGACCAGCCCGGCAGCGTGCCAGGTGGTGCCGCTGGTCAGGGTGTGGCGTTCCACCAGAAGCACGTCGGTCCATCCGAGTTCAGTCAGGTGGTAGGCGATGCTGGCGCCGACGATGCCTCCACCGATGATCACCACCTGGGCTCGGTCGGGAACCTCGGCTGCCATGCTTGCCTCCGTCGGGGTCGGGGCGGTCCCCTCACCCTTGTGGTCGGAAGAGATCTTGTTTACCTTCCGCGCTCTGCCGGTCGTGGGCCCGGGGCCCCCGGTTTGCGCTGCGAGTGTAGGAATCGAAGCATGGGGAGACTATGACCGCACAACGAGACCTTGCCCGTCGCCACCTTGTTCCGCATTTCACCGGGAAGGGCATCTGGCATGGCGGCGACTTCCCGATCTTTGAACGGGGCGAGGGCTGCTACCTCTTCGACACCGACGGCAACCGTTGGCTGGACGGCCTGGCCGGCCTGTTCTGCGTGAACATTGGCCACGGGCGAACCGACCTGGCTGCAGTGGCCGCCGAGCAGATGGGCCGACTGGCCTACTCGACCAACTGGGGCATGGCCCACCCGCCGTCCATCGAGGCAGCCACCATGATCGGCGAGGTGGCCCCAGGTGACGTGGACGAGGTGTTCTTCGTCTCCTCGGGCTCCGAGGCGGTGGAATCGGCGGTCAAGTTCGCCCGCAACTACCACCTGGCTCGGGGCGACGAGGCCCGCCACAAAGTGATCTCCCGAAACTGGGCCTATCACGGCACCACACTCGGTGCCCTGGCCATCACCGGTATCCCCAAGTTCCGCGAGCCGTTCCTCCCCAACCTCTGGGAGGGCGTCCACCACGTAGCCAACACCAGGCAGTGCACCTCCCAGGACGGGACCTCCGGCGAGGACCTGTCCTGCGTCAGGGCCGTAGAGGAGGCGATCTTGATCGAGGGCCCCGAGACGGTCGCCATGGTGATCGCCGAACCGGTCCAGAACGGCGGCGGTGCCCTAGTGCCGCCCGACGGCTACTGGCCGGCCCTGCGGCGGATCTGTGACCGTCATGGGGTGCTGCTCTGCGCCGACGAGGTCATCTGTTCGTTCGGCCGGTTCGGCCACTGGTTCGCCAGCGAGCGGTTCGGCGTGGTTCCCGACATGATCACCTTCGCCAAAGGGGTCACCTCGGCCTACCAGCCTCTCGGTGGCCTGGCCATCCGCGGGCCCCTGGTTGCTGAGGTCTACGACTCGCCGATGGCCACCTACATGCACGGTTCCACGTTCGGCGGCCACCCCGTGGCCACCGCAGTAGCCGTGGCCAACATGACGGCCATGCGCGACGAAGGGCTGTTGGACCACGTGATGGCCACCGAAGGCGATTTCGCCGACCGGCTCCAAGACCTGGCCGACCACCACCGCTGTCTGGGCGAGGTCCGGGGCGCGGGCTTCTTCTACGCCGTCGACCTGTGTGCCGACCGGGACGAGGGAATCGCCCTGAGTGCCTCGCAGGAGGCGGGCCTACAGGGCGGGGTGCTTAGCGGGTTCATCCGCCAGGCCCGCACCACCATCCGTCCCGACGACCGTGGCTACACCGGTCTGTCCATCTCACCACCCCTGATCGCCGATTCCGAGGTCATTGGCGATCTGGTCGACCGGGTCGACCAGATCCTCACCCGGGTCGACGACTGGCTCGACCACAACGACTGAGAAACGATCGTGGACCAGCGCTGGGAGGTGGGTTTGCCTAGCATCGGAGAAATGTCACCCCGGGTGGTCCGGTGAAGAACCTGTCCGTTTCCAACCTCGAAATGGTCTACGAGTTGCCCAAGGGCGGTTCGGTGCACGCCCTCTCAGACGTCTCGTTTGACCTACAGGCTGGGCGGCTGCTCACCCTGCTTGGCCCTTCGGGTTGCGGCAAGACCACCCTGCTCAACATCGCAGCTGGATTCCTGGCCCCCACCTCAGGAACGGTCACCTTGGGTGGGGAACCGATCACCGGTCCGGGACAGGAGCGGGGGATGGTCTTTCAGCAGGGTGCACTGTTCGAATGGCAGAACGTGTCCCAGAACGTCTCCTTCGGGCCCCGGATGAACCGGAAGAAGAAATCCGAGACGGCCGTCATCGTCGAGGACCTTCTAGCCACCGTGGGTCTCCGGGGATTCGGCGACAAGGCGGTCTACGAGCTCTCCGGGGGCATGCAACAGCGGGTGGCCCTGGCCCGATGCTTGGCCAACGATCCGGAGGTCATCCTCATGGACGAGCCGCTGGGGGCTCTCGACGCCCTGACCAGGGAGAAGATGCAGGGCCTCATCCTCAAACTCTGGCAGGAGACGGGCAAGACCATCATCCTGGTCACCCACAGTGTCGAAGAGGCCCTGTTTCTCGGCGATCGCCTCTTCGTGATGGCCCCCCGTCCGGGCCGGATCGAGCGGGAGTACGAACTGCCCTTCGCCAAAGTGGGCCTGAGTGTCGACCCCCGGGAACTAAAGGCCTCCCCGGAGTTCATCGAAAAGCGTGAAGAACTGCTCTCGATGATCTGGGACATGGAGGAACAGATCATGGGCCACGAGGACGGGACGTCGTGAAAGAAAGCCCACCGTCCGTGGATGCCCTACCTGCCGGCTTGAGGAAGTTTCCCCGGTTCGGCCGCCGGGGGACCCAGAGCCGCAAGACGGTCACCTTCGGCGACGCCTCGGAAGTCACCACGTCGAAGGTATGGGCGGTTGTCTCGTTGGGTGGCCTCCTGGTGCTGTGGTGGTACCTCACCCGTGGTCCCGAGCCGATCCTTGACGAGAAGACCTTTCCGAGTCCGGTGGTCATATGGGACGCGTTCGTGGAATGGTGGCAGGACGGTTATCGCAGAACCTCCGCCTGGGAGCATGCCTCGGCCAGTCTCAGCCGTGTCCTGAAGGGAATGGTCATCGGCACTGTCATCGGGATCCCGGTGGGCTTCGCCATGGGACTCTCGCGGATCATGCGCGGGATCTTCGATCCCATTGTCGAGTTGTTCCGGCCGATCCCGCCCCTGGCCCTACTACCGCTGTTCATCATGTGGTTCGGAATCGGCGAGGAGTCGAAGGTAAACCTGCTCGTCTGGGCCTCGGTGTGGGTGATGATCATCGCCGCCCGATCGGGTGTGCTCGGCGTGTCGGGCTCGAAGGTCCACGCCGCCTACTCCCTGGGGGCCAACAAGTGGCAGATCCTCCGGTACGTAATCATGCCGAACGCGCTCCCCGAGGTCTTCACAGGAGTCCGCGTGGCCCTCGGTGTGAGTTGGGGCACCCTTATTGCCGCTGAGCTCATAGGTGCCGAGAAGGGCCTTGGCACCACGATCTATATCGCCAGCCGGTTCTTCCGGATGGACATCGTGTTCGTGAACATCATCATCATTGGCGTAATCGGGGCATCCATGGAGATGATCATGCGGTTCCTCGAGGCACGGCTCATCCCCTGGCGAGGCAAGGGCTGAACACCATCAGGGGGAGTTCCCGGTGAGTGGCGCCCCCCCGGCGGTTGTCGAGGGCTGGTACGAGCGGGCCGTATCCGCCCCAGCCCGGGTTGTACTGGCCGACCTCGGCGACCCCCGGGCAGACCTGGCCGCCGCCCGACTACGGGCCGACGGCCTCGCCGTAGTGGTCGAACCGGTGGTCGACCTCGGCGATCCGGCCATGGCCGACGCGGTCGCCCGAGCCACCACCGCCGGACTCGACCCGGGCGACCCCGTGGTGGCTGCCGCGGTACTGGTGGCATCGGGTGGGGCCGACGCCGGGGTAGCCGGAGCCACCCGGCCCACCGCCGACGTGGTGCGGGCCGGGTTGGGGGTGCTGGGGGTGGGTGCCGACGCAGGCCTAGTGAGCAGCTGTTTCCTCCTCGTCCTGCCCGACGGTCGGCCGATCGCCTACGGGGACTGTGGCGTGGTCCCCGACCCCAACGTCGAGCAACTGGCGGCCATCGCCCGAGCTACTGCCGCGACCTTCGAGTGCCTGACGACCGAGTCGGCCCGGGTGGCCCTGCTCTCCTTCTCTACCCGGGGAAGCGCCACGCACCCCCGGGTAGACAAGGTCCGTCGGGCCGCCGAGTATCTGGCCGACACCTTCCCCGACCTGGCCAGTGACGGTGAGCTGCAGTTCGACGCGGCGTGGGTCCCCGAAGTGGCCAAGGTCAAGGCACCCGGGTCGGCAGTGGCCGGGCGAGCCAACGTGTTTGTGTTCCCCGACCTGGACAGTGGCAACATTGCCTACAAGATCACCGAACGCCTGGGAGGGGCGCGGGCTTACGGCCCGCTGCTCCAGGGGCTTGACGGGGTGCTGCACGACCTGTCACGGGGAGCCTCGTCCGACGACATCGTCGACGTGGCGGTGATCGCCGGGCTAATGGCCCGGGACTGACCAAGGACCGGGGATGCCGACCTCCGCCGTTCTCCTAGTCCTGGCCTCGGCCGTCCTACACGCCTGCTGGAACACCCTGTTGCACCGCTCGTCCGATCCACCAACGGCCATCATGGTCAGCTACCTGGGATCAGGTCTGGTACTCCTGCCGGCGCTGGTCTTGGATCCGCCGACCGAGGTTCTGGGGTGGGCGGTACTTTCCGCGCTGGCCCACGCCTTCTATCTGAGCATGCTCGGTTCGGCCTACCGGGAAGGCAGCCTCAGCGTGACCTACCCGATTGCACGCGGCACGGCCCCCCTGCTGATCGGTCTGGGCGGCTGGGTGTTTCTGAGCGAGACCCCGTCAACGGCCACCACGGTGGGCCTCGTAGTGCTCACCGGTGGGTTGTTCCTGCTGGGCGGTCTGGCCAACCGTCTCCGGGAACGACGGGCTGTGGTGTTCGCCGCCGCGACCGGGCTGGCCACCGTCGGATACTCGCTGATCGACGCCCGTTCGGTCGACCAGACCGGAACCCTCGGCTACCTGGCAGTGCTGATGCTGTTGGGCGGCTCCCTGGCCCTAGCGGCACGTCGTCCGGCCCTGTCCCGGCTCCGGAACGTCGCCCGTGAGGGGATTCTGATCAGCCTGGGCCAGAGCGGGGCGTACGCCCTGGTGCTTGTGGCCTTCCAACGGGCCCAGGCCGGGCAGGTGGTCGGCCTGCGCCAGGTCTCGGTGGTCATCGGCACTCTGGTCGCCCGGGAGGCCCTGGGTCCCCGAGCCTTCTGGGGTGCGGTTGCCGTGGCCGTCGGGGCCGTTCTGGTCATCTGGTAACCCCCCACACCCGACCACCGTCCCCGCTTTTAGCTATAGCGTCTCACCGGCAGTTCCGACCGACCCCCGCTGCGGAGAACCACAGGAGAGCCCCATGACCCACATGAGCGCCAGCGAGGCATTCGTCGAGACTCTGGCCAGCCATGGCGTCACCGACGTATTCGGGATCGTCGGATCCGCCTACATGGACGCCCTCGACATCTTCGAACCGGCCGGCATCCGGTTCTACTCGGTGGCCCACGAGCAGGCCGCGGCCCACATGGCCGACGGCTACAGCCGGGTCAGCGGACGCCACGGAGTTTGCATCGCCCAGAACGGGCCCGGGGTCACAAATTTCGTGACCGCCATCGCCGCGGCCTACTGGGCCCACTCCCCGGTGGTCTGCATCACCCCGCAGGCCGGAATCGGCGGTGAGGGCCTCGGCGGCTTCCAGGAGACCGACCAGATGCCGATCTTCGAAAAGATCACCAAGTACCAGGTCGAGGTGAAGAGCCACGCCCGCATGGCCGAGTTGACCCACCGGGCCTTCACCCTGGCCATGGCCGAAAACGGTCCGACCCAACTCAATATTCCGCGCGACCAGTTCTACGGCGAGGCCGACCATCAGATCGTCCCGCCCCGCCACATCGAACGTTCGGCCGGTGGGCCCGAGAGCCTCGACGCAGCGGCCGCCCTCCTCGCCGGGGCCCGCTTCCCGGTCATCCTGGCCGGCGGCGGGGTAGTCATGGCTGGTGGTCAGGCCGACGCCATAGCCCTGGCCGAGTACCTGGGGGCTCCCGTGGCCTGCTCCTACCTCCACAACGACGCTTTCCCCGCCGGCCACGAGCTGTGGGCCGGTCCGATCGGCTACCAGGGCCACAAGACGGCCATGAATCTCATCAGTCAGGCCGACGTGGTCCTGGCTCTGGGCAGCCGCCTCGGGCCGTTCGGCACCCTCCCTCAGCACGGTCTGGAGTACTGGCCGGAAGACGCCCGGATCGTCCAGGTGGACACCGACCACCGAGCGCTGGGACTCGTCCGGGACGTGGAGGTCGCGGTCTGTGGCGATGCCGGAGCGGCGTCCCGGGAGATCCTGGATCGGCTAAAGAACCTCGAGGTGACCGCCCATGCCAGCCGCGACACACGGATGGCCGAGTTGGCCGCCCAGCGCGAGGCCTGGGAGTCCGAGTTGACCGAGTGGTCGTCGGCCGACGGCTCGCCCGTGGCACCCCGGCGAGCCCTACGCGAACTCGAGCGGGCCATGCCCACCGACGCGGTGGTCAGCACCGACATCGGCAACATCTGCTCGGTATCTAACTCGTACCTGCGCTTCGACCGCCCCAACAGCTTCTTGGCCGCCATGAGCTTCGGGAACTGTGGCTACGCCTTCCCCACGGCCATGGGGGCCAAAGTGGCGGCCCCCGACCGTCCAGTCGTGGCCTACGTGGGCGACGGAGCCTGGGGTATGAGCCTGGCCGAGGTGATGACCTGCGTCCGGGAGGACATCCCGGTGGTGGCCGTGGTGTTCAACAACGGACAATGGGGTGCTGAGAAAAAGAACCAGGTCGAGTTCTACGACAATCGGTACGTCGGAACGAACCTTGCCAACCCGTCGTTCGCCGAGGTGGCCCGGGCGATGGGTGGAAATGGGCTCACAGTGGAATCCCCCGACCAGGTCGGTGACGGGTTGCGGGAGGCCCTAGGCAGCAACCGGCCGACGGTCCTGGAAGTCATGTGCACCACTGAACTCGGTGACCCATTCCGACGCGACGCCCTCAAGTTACCGGTCCGGGTGCTCGACAAGTACAAGGGCTACGAAGCCTGAGCCCGCCGGATCCGAGGACAAGCATGGGGCTTTTGGAGGCGCGGTGACCCGCCTCGGGTTCGTGCTGGACTCCGGCAGTTGCATCGGCTGTCACGCCTGCACGGTGGCCTGCAAGGCCGAATTCGACGTGCCACTTGGTGTGAACCGCACCTGGGTCAAGTACGTCGAGACCGGAACCTTCCCCGAGACCGACCGCCACTTCTCGGTGATGCGCTGCAACCACTGCGACGACGCGCCATGCATCACCATCTGCCCCACCGGAGCCCTGTTCAGGGACGACAACGGGGTGGTCGACTTCGACGACGCCGACTGCATCGGCTGCAAGGCCTGCATGAACGCCTGCCCCTACGACGCCATCTACATCAACCCCCAGACTGGGACCGCCCACAAGTGCAACTTCTGTAACCACCGCATCGCCGACGGCCTCCAACCGTCGTGCGTGATCGTTTGCCCCACCAACGCCATCCGGGTTGGCGACCTCGACGACCCCGACTCGGAGATCGCCCGCCTGCACGCCTCGGGCCAAGGTCTGGTGCGCTCACCCGAACAGCACACCCGGCCAAAGGTCATCTACGCGGGCGCCGATCCGAGGTCGCTCGACCCGCTGGCCTCGGCCATCGCCTCCGACGGGCTCATCTGGGCCGAAACCACGGCCGACCATCCAACGCCCACTCCGGTGGCCCTGGGCGCGTCGCCACCACCCGACGGAGATATAGCCCGCACCACCTACACCACCGGGCATTCCCGCCCGTGGGGTGGGGCGGTCGCTGCCTATCTGGTCACCAAGGCCGTAGCCGCCGGGGTGATGCTGGTGGCCTCGTTGTTGGTGATCCTGGGCCACGGCGACAACCAGAGCACCGTCAGTGTTCTGCCGCCCATGGTGGCCGGAGCCTTCCTGGTGGTGACCGGAGCCCTGCTGGTCGGTGACCTGAAGCAACCGGGGCGCTTCTACTACCTGCTTACCCGGGGTAGCCGTACCTCGTGGCTGGTCAAGGGCGCCTACGTACTGGCCGGCTTCGCCGCCTGCTGCGCAGCCTGGTGGATAGCCGGCCTGACCGGCGCAGGCGGCGTCCTACCGGTGCTGCTCGTTCCGACGGTGCCGCTAGCCCTCGGCACCGCCGGCTACACGGCATTCCTGTTCGCGCAGTGCGAGGGTCGGGACCTGTGGCAGGGGAGGATGCTGCTCCCGGTTCTCCTGGTCCAAGCGGTAGTCGCCGGCGCCGGTGCGTACACAGTCCTGGACCTCTTCGTCCACCTCCCCGAGGTCGGTGCGGTCCACCTCTCCCTGCTGTTCGGCTTGGTCGTCAACTTCGCCCTGGTGGTCATCGAGGTGGTTGGCCGTCATACCCGCCACGTGACCATGGCCATCGCTGAACTCACCAGGGGCACCCAACGGTCACGGTTCGGAGCCTGGGTGGTGGCCAACCTGGCGGCCTGCCTGCTGGTGGCGCCCAACCTCGGTGAAGTCCCCTCAGCCGTCGGCGGCCTGGCCGCTCTGGTAGGCCTGTTCGCCTACGAGGACGCCTACCTCCGGGCCGGCCAATCGGTCCCGCTTTCCTAAGGATCGGGGAGACCGCAATGCTTGACAACTACCCACCCGAAGAGGCCTGGGACGACCACGCGGCCCTCGATCCGACGGCCTGGCCACGCCGGGTGGAACGTCGCTTCCGATTGGTGCCCACCACCTGCTTCAACTGCGAGGCCAACTGCGGCCTGCTGGCCTGGGTCGACAAGAACACCGGCCAGGTGACCAAGTTCGAAGGCAACCCGGTGCACCCGGCCAGCCGGGGTCGAAACTGCGCTAAGGGTCCGGCCACCCTCAACCAGGTGGACGACCCGGAACGCATCCTTCACCCACTCAAGCGGGTCGGGGAGCGGGGCGAGGGCCTTTGGGAGCGCATCGGATGGGACCAGGTCCTCGACGAGGTCGGGGGCCGTATCGGTACTGCCCTACGAGAGGACCGAGGCCATGAGGTCATGTACCACGTGGGCCGGCCGGGCGACGACAGCTACATGGAGCGGGTCCTCCACGCCTGGGGAATCGACGGCCACAACAGCCACACCAATGTTTGTTCCAGCGGCGCCCGAGTGGGCTACGCCACCTGGATGGGCTTCGACCGGCCGTCGGCCGACTTCGCTAATGCAAAGGTCATCTTCCTCATCTCATCCCACCTGGAGGCTGGCCACTACTTCAACCCGCACGCCCAACGCATCATGGAGGGCCAGCGTGGTGGCGCGACGGTGATCTGCGTCGACCCTCGACTGTCCAACACCGCCTCGCAAGCCGACCACTGGCTCGCCCCCTGGCCGGGTACCGAGGCGTTCATGCTGCTTGCCATGGCCCGCCTCCTTCTGGAGGCCGGTACCTGGGACCGCGAGTTCGTCCGCCAGTGGGTCAACTGGGAGACCTTCCTGGCCGAGACCCGTCCCGACCTGGAGCCCACCTTTGACAATCTGGAGGGGGCACTGCTCGACCACTACGCCGAGTACACCCCGGGCGAGGCGGCCCGGATCTGCGGTCTTGACGAGCAGGTGATCCGTGACGTAGCCGCCGCGGTCGGCAACGGCCTAGGCGGTCTTGCTTCGCACACCTGGCGTGCCTCGTCGGCCGGCAACCTGGGCGGTTGGCAGGTGGCCCGATGCCTGCAGTTCCTGGTCGTGCTGACCGGCAGCGTCGGGACCGAGGGCGGCACTAGCGCTAACGGATGGAACAAATTCATCCCTGTTACCCCCCTCAACCCGGCCCCCCAGGGCCGCTGGAACGACCTCACCTGGCCGATCGAGTACCCGCTCAGCCACCATGAGATGTCGATCCTGCTGCCCCACTTCCTCAAATCCGGCCGGGGCAGGATCGACACCTACTTCACCCGGGTCTACAACCCTGTGTGGACCAACCCCGACGGGTTCACCTGGTTGGAGGTCCTACGGGACCCGGAGTTAGTGGGCTGTCACGTGGCCCTTACCCCCACTTGGAACGAGTCAGCCTGGTTTGCCGACTACGTGCTGCCCATGGGCCTTTCCTCGGAACGCCACGACCTGGCCAGCTACGAAACCCACGTGGGACGCTGGATTGGGTTCCGCCAGCCGGTCCTGCGCCGTCACGGCGAACTGGAGGGTCACCACTTCGAGCGGACCTATGAGGCCAACCCGGGTGAGGTTTGGGAAGAGGAGGAGTTCTGGATCGACCTGTCGTGGAGAATCGACCCTGACGGTTCCCTTGGGATCCGTGAAAAGTTTGAGAGCCCGAAAATGCCGGGTACCCCGCTGACCATCGACGAGTACTACACCATGCTCTTCGAAGGGTCGGTTCCCGGCCT
>JAKUSA010000039.1 GCA_022449565.1 Acidimicrobiales bacterium
GATCCGGTTCGTGGTGGCCGCCGTGGTCCTAGCCGGCGCCTGCGGTTGGAACGACCAAGTCTCCCAGACAGAGCTCGGACAGACCGAGGTCCGGCTGCTAGTCCCCCGGGTGGTGGCCGAACACCCTCACGATCCGGGAGCTTTCACCCAGGGCCTGGAGTTGGTAGACGGCCTACTGGTAGAGGGCACCGGCCTGTACGGGTCGTCGACCCTGCGGGTCGTCGACCGGACCTCCGGCAAGGTGCTGCGGTCCCAGGACCTGGCCGACGGTCGGTTCGGGGAGGGTGTCACCGCGCTCGGGGACGGTCGAGTCGTGCAGTTGACCTGGAAAGCCGGGAGGGCCGTGCTCTGGCGACTCGATCCGCTTGTCCCGGTCGGGACCTGGGACTACGACGGCGAGGGCTGGGGTGTCTGCCGGTTAAACGACGACACGCTGGCCACCTCCGACGGTTCTGCGACGATCACTCTCCGGCGGTCGGACGACTTCTCCCCGATTGGTTCGCTCGAGGTCACTCTGGGCGACCGGCCGGTGGATCGACTGAACGAACTGGAGTGCGTGGGCTCCACCGTTTGGGCCAACGTATGGCTCACCGCCCGGATCGTGGCCGTCAACGCGATCGACGGGCGGGTCACGGCGGTGGTCGACGCCTCAGACCTCCCGGTTGATCGCTCCTCCCTCGGCCCGGATGACGTGCTCAACGGCATCGCTCACGACCCGGACACCAACCACTTCCTGCTGACCGGCAAGCACTGGCCGTCGCTCTTCGAGGTCGAGTTGGTCGAAGCGGCAGGCGACGGCTGAGGCTTACTGAAATCGGAAGGCGATCTCGTCCTCGGTCCAAAAGCCCGGGAGCGGACGATCGCCAGCTTGGTTGGCATAGTGGACCAGTCGGTCCACGTCGGTCGGTTCAAACAGTTCAACGGCGTCGAAGAATCCCGTCCCGCCGACGGCCCGCAAGGCCCGGTCGCCCTCGCTGCTGGGCCTGGGGAGGCGTGGAGTGAGGATGAGTAGTCGTGGTCGCTCCAACGGGTCGAGGCCCGTGTGGCCGCTGACCAGGACGTGGGCCCGGCCCAGGGTCCGCCATAGCACGTCGGCCCGTCGCATTCCCGGGCGGACCGTGGTGAACGCCCCGGCGACTTCGACGTACCAGAGTCGGCCGGCCGCCCGGTCGGTCACGGTGAACGGGAACTGGATGCCCAAGTCGCGGCAGATGGCCGGCGCCTTGACGATCTCGAACCCGGCACTGACAAGCGCCTCCTTGGCGATGTCACCAGCCTTCTTGCCGGTGCTGACAGCCCAGTCCTGGGCCTGATCGCTTCCGTCGAGGCGGGCGAACAGGCCCTCCTGGCTGGTGGTAGTGCCGGCAAGGTCCCGTCGCCGCCACGCCACCACCCCTTCGGCCAAACGCTGCCGTTCATTCTCCAGGCGCCGGGCAGCCAGAGCCACATAATCGGCATCCACGTCGTAGCCGACGCCGCGACGGCCGGCCCTCAGGGCGGCCACAAGCGTCGACCCGGAACCCAGAAACGGGTCGAGAACTACGTCGTCCCGGAATGTGTACAGGTCGATGAGACGCCGGGGCAGTTCGACGGGAAACGGAGCCGGATGGCCGACCCTGGTGGCCTGTTCGGCGTCGATGCGCCACAGGTCGAGGGTGGCTTCCATGAACTCGTCAGTAGTGACCGTGTTCTCGTGGGGCAGGCCCTCCTCCTCCCTGCGGCCCGGCCGGCGGGCCCGGTCGAACCGGCCCTTGCTGGCCACCACCACCCGTTCGGTGACATCGCGTAGAACAGGGTTGGAGGCACTACGGAAGGACCCCCAGGCCACCGAACCGGTGGCGCCGTCAGCCTTCTGCCAGACCACCTCGCCACGCAGTAGCAGGCCCAGTTCATCCTGGAGGATCCGGATCACATCGGCAGAGAGGCTCCGGTATGGCCGCCGTCCAAGGTTGGCCACGTTCACGGCTATCCGACCGCCGGGCTCGAGCACCCGGACGCACTCGGCGAACACGTCGTGGAGCATCTCTAGGTATTCCAGGTAGGAGGTTGGGACTCCGGCGTTGTGCCGGCCGGCCACCGCCGCCTCGTACTCCTTACCGACGAAGTAAGGCGGGGAAGTCACCACGAGGGCCACCGAGTTGTCGGGCAGGTCACCCATGTGCCGGGCGTCGCCCAGGATGCAGCCGTCTCCCAGGTCGCCGACCGGGTTGACCGTGTCGTCGGTCGAGATGACCGGTGCGCTGAACCGGTCGTAGAACCTCGAGGAGTCGTGGTTCTCACGACGGCCGGAGCCGAACTCCGAGGTTGCGGTCGCCTCGCGCCGTTGGGCCACCGCTCTTACCCCCTCCCGGTGTGGTCGATCCGGCACCTACAAGCCCCGACGGTCCGCCGGGGGTCATCCAGCGTAGGGGGTCGGCGCGCGCGGCCCACCGGGAGGCTGGCCCGACGCCTAGTCGACGACCCGGTCGGCGAACAGTTCGGCCAACCGGCGGCGGGCCTCGGGGCCGGTGGTGGCCCAGTCGTAGATCGAGCCTCCGATCGATCCGGTGTCGGCCAGAGAGGCCACGAACCCCTCAAGGTCGTCGATGGTCGCCATCGGTTCGCCGGAGTCCGGTAAGGCAGTGCCATCGGCTGCTCCGATGCCGCCGATTCCGTGCACTAAGGCCTGCGAATCGCCCAGGTTGGAGCGAAGCATACGAATGCTCTCGGCGCTGTAGTACCGGGGGTCGGAATGTTCCTCGGTGCGAAACGACCAGTAGCTCATGGGCAGCCACACGTCGAAATGGTCAGCCAGAGCAGACCATGGAAAGCCCGGCCAGAAGTCGGGGTTGATCTCATCGGTGAGCAATGGCGGCATCACGATGGCCCCTAGGGGGTCGCCGACCGTCGCCGCGCGCAGGCTGACGGTCAAATCAACTAGGCGGGCGGTCCGCTCGGGAGGATGGAGACCGCCACCGTTCCATTCAATGTCGACCGCCAGACCGTCAAACCGGTGGCCGAGCACCTCAAAGCGATGGAGGGCCAACAGTCGGTCAAGATCCTGGCCGTCGGGCGCCCACATGGGCAGATACCAGGCCACCACGTCGACGCCGTTTCGGTGCCCATGGAGAAGGAAGTCGGCCAACACCCACGGATCGGAGGTGGCCAACCCGGACCGATCGTCAGTCCTGGCCGCCTGCAGGAACAGCGTGTCCACCCCGTGGGAAGCCATCTCGACCACATCGGCCGCCCTCACCGTCGGGACCCGGCGGGAGTAGGACGGGTCGGCGTCAAAGGAGTCAACCCAGGCCCCGAGGCCCGTGTACGACTCGACCGAGCGGTCGACCGGTGGGTCAACCATCAGTTGGGCCGACACAGCCGACAGCGGCCTGGCAGAGACGCGCGGGAGCAGCAATCCAGGGCCGGCTGCTGTGGCCACTGCGGCCACCGCGGCGACCAACCCGACAGCCCCCAGGGTCAGTCCGGCGGCAACCCGGTGCCCGACTAGCGGGCGGGCCACCGCCTCACCGAACCACCGCAGGTCCACCCGGCCACGGTAATCACCGCTGGCGTCCGGGTCGGCGCGACCTGCGCCGACCACCGCTGGCTTGCCCTCGCCAGGTCGGGTCCCACCGGTAGCGTCGACACCGATGGAGGACCTCGAAGCCGACGAGGGGTCGACGGCCGAGTCGTCGGGACTGGGAGGGGGCCACCTGGCCCGCCGGCGCTTCGTGGTGGCTCTCGGCTTCGGCATCGCCAACGCGGCTCTACTGAAGCGCCTCCCCGACCGCCGCCGGACCCCCGAGGTACGCCAATCGG
Organism: Acidimicrobiales bacterium; assembly: GCA_022449565.1. Classification (GTDB taxonomy): domain Bacteria; phylum Actinomycetota; class Acidimicrobiia; order Acidimicrobiales; family MedAcidi-G1; genus JAKUSA01. The sequence continues at coordinate 3,799 of JAKUSA010000039.1, forward strand.
TCCTCCCTGCAGCCGCGCCGACTACCAGCCCACCTCCCGTCAGGGTGCCCCCAGCCCTGGACGCCACCGGGGTAGACGGCGACGACCACCTCTACGACACGGTGATCGCCGGAGGCCGGGTCATCGACCCGGACACCGGCTTCGATTCGCTGGCCCATATCGGGGTGGACGGCGACAGCGTGGCCCGGGTCAGCCTCGAACCGTTGACCGGCCGGGCCACCCTCGATGCGACCGGCCTGGTCGTCGCACCAGGGTTCATCGACATCCTCTCCTACCGTCCCAACGGCTACGGCGACTGGTACAAGATCGCCGACGGGGTCACCACCAACCTGTGCCTCCACGGGCTCGACGACCCAGTGGCCGAGTTCCTGGCCGAGACCGGGCCGCTCCAACCCCCGGTCAACTACGGGGGGGCCGTCGACCACTACGAGCATCGCAAGGACATCGGCGTCGGGATCCAAAGGACCAACGCCGACCAGCGGGCCGAACTGTTGCGACTCGCCGAAGCCGACCTGGAGGCCGGGGCGATCGGCATCCACCAACAGCCTGAGTACACAGTCGACCTTGAGACCTCGGAGATGGTCGCCCACGGTGAGTTGGCCGCCCGCTACGCCGTGCCCCTATGTCTTCACGCCCGCTACTCGGAGGACCACCCACCGGGCACCCAGCGGGAGGCCCTCGACGAGGCGATCGGAGTGGCCCGTCGCACCGGCTGTGCCATCCACTTCGAACACCTCAACTCGACGGGTGGCACAGGGCGGATGCGAGGGGCGATCGACCAACTGGAGGCAGCCCGGGGCGAAGGCCTAACCGTTACCGCCTGTGTGTACCCGTATACGTCGTGGGCGACCTACGCGGCCAGTGCCCGCTTCAACAACTTCCAGGAAAAATACGGGATCTCCTACGGGGACCTACAGGTGGCCGGCACCAGCGAGCGCCTCACCGAAGCCGGATTCCGTGCGGCCCGGGACGACAATCGGCTCACCGCGGCGTTCGCCATGAGCGAGGAGGACGTCACCGACGCCCTGGCCGCGCCGTGGGTGATGATCGGCTCTGACTCCATCTTGGAATCGCACCACAACAACCACCCGCGCTCGGCAGGTTGCTTCAGCCGGGTGCTGGGCCGGTACGTGCGGGAGCGAGGTGTCCTGTCGCTTCAGGACGCCCTGGCCCGGATGACCATCCTCCCCGCCCGACTGCTCGAGGCGGCCAGCCCGGCGATGGCCCGCCGGGGCCGCCTCAGGGTCGGCTCGGTAGCCGACGTCACCATGTTCGACCCCGACCGGATCATCGACCGGGCCACGGTCGCCGACCCGGGCCAAGAGTCGGACGGCGTGGTACACGTGATGGTGGGTGGCCGACTGGTGCGCAGCGGTGGGATCACCGACCGGACGGTACGACCCGGGGTGCCGATCCTGCGGGGGGAGTCATGAGAGACGGGGTCGGCAGCCGCGAACGCCAGGTGGCCTGGCGGCTGACCCAGGTGGCGATCCTGGCCGTAACCAGCCTGCTCGTACTGTCGGTGGCCGACGGCTGGGATGAGCACGGTCCGGCGGGGGGGTCTGGCGGACCGTCCACGGTGGCCGAACCGGCGACCGACAAGGCGCCCGATCGGGTCGACCCGGGGCGACTCGAATCAGCCTCGTCGCCCGAGCCCACCATCGCTCCCGACGAGTTGCGCACCTTCACCCTGGTGGCCACCGGTGAGTTGCTCGTCCATGAGTTCGTTGCCGATACAGCCGCCCTCTACGGCGGTGACGGGTTCGACTTCTCACCCATGTTCCGTCGGGTCCGACCCATCCTGGCCGGCGCCGACCTGGCCCTCTGCCACCTTGAGACCCCGTTGTCGCCCGACAACTCGAAGTTCGAGTTCTACCCGCTGTTCCTGGTGCCATTCCAGCTCGCGGCGGCCATCGGCGGTGCTGGCTACGACGGATGCTCGGTGGCCTCCAACCACCTCCTCGACTACGGGGAAAGTGGAGTGGTCGCCACCCTGGGCCATCTGGCCGCCGCCGGGGTGGCGGCCAGCGGGGCGGCCGCCGACCCGACCGGGGTGGGACCAGCCTGGTTCAGCCCGGGTGGGGTCACGGTGGCCCACCTGTCCTACACCGACACCATGAACGTCGCTTCGCTGCCCTCTGACCCTCCGTGGCTGGTCAACCACCTTGAGGGAGACGGAATCCTGGCCGACGCGGATGACGCGGTGGCCGACGGAGCCGAATTCGTTGTGGTCAGCCTCCACTTCGAGAAACCGGAGTACCAGACCGGGCTGAGCGCCGAGCAGTCGGCGATCGCCGAACAGTTGCTGGCCTCGCCGGATGTCGACCTGGTGATCGGGCACGGCTCCCACGTGGTCCAACCGGTGGTCCGCCGGAACGGGAAGTACGCGGTGGTTGGACTGGGGAACTTCCTGTCGAACCAGCCGGGCGACGAACGGCGGCGCTGCACCGAGTGCCCGCCAGCGACCCAGGACGGCCTAGTGGCCTGGTTCGCGGTGGCCGAGCGTCCCGACGGGTCCTTCACAGTGGTCGACGCCGGGTACGTCCCTACCTGGGTGGACCGGAGGACCTTCGAGATCGTCCCCCTCGGAGTTGACGAACCGGAGTCGATCGACCCGGCGGTGCTCGCCGAGTCGGCGGCCCGGACTGCGGCGGTGGTCGAACCGGCGCTCCGCCTGCTCGAGTTCGGGGACTGAGAGCCTGGGCGGCCGGACCATGCGCCTGCGATAGCCTCAGGGGACGGCGACAGCGACCCCGGCGCCCGCTCCGGCCGGCCCGGGCTCGACCCAGGGGGAACCCATGATGACCCGTATCCACAACTTCGGTGCGGGACCCTGCACGCTCCCGGTGTCCGTCCTCGAGGAGGTCCGCGACGAGTTTCTCGACTTCGAGGGCATCGGCATGTCCATCATCGAGGACAGCCACCGGGCCCCCGCCTACGACGCCGTGCACCACGATGCCTTGGCGGGCTTTAGGACCCTGGCCGGCGTGCCTGACGACTTCACCATTCTTTTTCTCCAGGGCGGGGCAACCCTCCAGTTCGCCCAGGTGCCTTTGAACCTGCTGGCCGAGGACGAAACGGCGGGCTACGTGAACACTGGGGCGTGGGCCACTAAGGCCCTCGCCGACGGGGGGCAGGTGGCCGGCGCCTACGAAGCCTGGGCCGGCGCCAGCACCAGCTACGCCCGTGTGCCAGCAGAGGGTGGCGAGATCGACGTCCGGCCCGGAACCCGGTACGTACACGTGACCAGCAACGAGACGATCGACGGAATCCGGTTCCCGCACTTCCCCGACGTCGGAGTGCCGATGGTGGCCGACATGAGTTCGGACTTTCTGAGCAGACCGATCGACTGGGGGCGGTTCGATCTCGTCTACGGCGGCGCCCAGAAGAACCTGGGACCCGCCGGCGTGGCCATCGTGGTGGTACGACGGGACCGGCTGGGCTCCCACGGCCGGGATCTGCCCTCCTACCTCGACTACGCCACCCACGAGCGAGCCGACTCAATGGCCAATACCCCACCCATGTTCGCCATCTACGTGATGGGCAAGGTGCTGGACTGGATGGCCGAAGCGGGAGGCCTAGCCGAGTTCGAGCGCCGGGCCGCCGAACGCGCCGGTTTGATCTACGACGCCATCGACGGCAGCGACGGCTGGTATCGGTCGCCCGTGGAGGAGGCCAGCCGATCACACATGAACGTTGTGTTCCGCCTACCCGACGAGGACCTGGAGAGGCGGTTCGTGGCCGAGGCGGCCGGGGTGGGCATGGCGAACCTCAAGGGCCACCGAAACGTGGGGGGCATCAGGGCCAGCGTCTACAACGCCATGCCCCTCGACAGCGTTAGGGCACTCGTCGACTTCATGGCCGACTTCCGGACTGGTAACGACCTTTCGTGAACCGGACCGATGCCCGAGCGCCCAGGCAGGCCGACCCGGCAGGTCTGGTGGGCACCAACCAATGGGCATATCCTCTGCTGGTGAGTGAAAGGGGGCCCGATCATGGCTGATCAGTTCATCGGGACCGTGGTCCACCAGTGGCGACAGGTCGGAGCGGCACTCATCTCCGTCGCAGACGGCCAACTGAGCGTGGGTGACACGATCCACATCAAGGGCCACACGACCGACTTCGTACAGACGCTCGAGTCGATGCAGGTGGACCACGAACCAGTCGACTCAGCCGGGGCCGGCGAAGAGGTGGCCATCGGCATAACCGACCGGGTACGGGTCCAGGACAAGGTCTTCCTGGTGTCGGGATCAGGCTCGACGGGACCCGGTGGGTTCCTGAAACGCCTCTTCGGTGGAAGGTCATAGCGGGGCGATCACCGCTACCTCCGGTCCCCCACCCGAACGGCTTTCTTCTCGACTGCACGGTCATCGTCACCTGCGACCCTCAGATGGCCGAAGACAGTTAGCGGCCAAGTAGAACGCTGGTATGGGAGCCGAGACCGCATCACGGGTTCGAAGAGCAGGCCGCCACGAAGCGGGGACCGCCGCTGAGATTCTCTTACGCTCGCGTCGTGCCTCGGTGCCCGCGATCCCACCTCTCGTTCATGCAGAAGACGACGCGAAGGAGCACTTCGCGGAAACCATCAGGCAGTCGGCTGACGTCTGGGTGGTCGAGGCCGATGACGCCATTGCCGGTGTGATGGTTCTGAATGGCAACTGGGTCGACCAGTTGTACATCGACCCCGACTGGACCGGCCAAGGCCTCGGATCTTCACTGATCGATAAGGCCAAGACTGAACGTCCTGAGATCCTCGAACTCTGGACGTTCGAGAGCAACGTAGGAGCGCAGCGCTTCTACGAGCGCCACGGTTTCATCGCCGTTGGCCGGACGGCCGGTGAAAACGAAGAAGGGGCTCCGGACATCCACTACCGGTGGGTCAGTCCTTGACCGACTGTCGGAGGGTCAGCTCACCTTCATACACAGCATCGGATCCGTGGGGCACCGGGCCTGTTCTTGCCGCGCCCGGAGGCGGTGGTCAGACGCCGGTTGGGCTCCAGATGTCGTTGCAGGCCTCACAGGTCGATTCAGCCACCAGGCCGGTTCGCATGAGGGCGCGGAACACCCAGCAGCCGGCGCAGAACCCGGCGGCAGCCTCGAGGAAGGCGAATCCGGCTAGCACGCCGACCAGGACCAGGGCGACGCCGTCGGCATCGACGGCTAAGGCGATCAGCGCAGACGTCGAGAAGGCCGCCCCGATGCCCTGGGCGAACCGCTTGGGCGGGCCGGGGGCCGGCCGCTCGGACCAGGCCAGACGCGGTCTGATCACCCGGGTGACCAACTGGCCAAGCGGGCTGAGCGTCGGGCCGGTGGCTACCCGGGCCACGAACCCCCACGCGAGCACGACCAGGACCCACGGCCACCGGGTCGCCAGGTAGAGCCCGCAGGTGGCCACCACCCCGGTGGCCACCAACCGGGCCGACACCTCGTCGACCGGATGGGGGAAGCCGAAGAGGGTGGTCCTCATGAGGGCTGGGGCACCACCCGCAGGTAGGGCTTCTGTTCGTCGCAGCAGTCAGGGAACAACCCGGCGCCCTGGTTGTTTCGGATCGGCATGGAAACCTCCCTGTCGCCGCCGACACAAGCCTAGGGACCACCTACCGAACAGCCGATCTGACCAGTCACCTTTTGGGAGTCTTCAGGGCCCGGCCCGGTTAGCCACCAGGCATCGCCACAATTGTCACCGTGCCGGCCGTGCCGTCCACCTCGATCAGGGACCCGTCAGGAATGGTCCGGCTGGCCCCGGTAGCGCTGACCACACAGGGCAGGCCCAGTTCGCGCGACACGATCACCGCATGGCTCAACTGGCCCCCAACGTCGACCACCACCGCCTCGGCGGGTACAAACAGCGGAGTCCATGCCGGGTCGGTAAGCGGTGCCACCAGTACGTCGCCCGGTCCCAGGTCGCCCGGATCGGAGGGGTCGGTGACCACCCGGGCTCGACCGCGGGCAATGCCGCTGCAGCCGGGGATACCACTCAGCACGGTTCCGACGGCAATGTCACTCCCCTGGACATCGCTCCGCCGGGCCCAAGTCGACACCGGTGGGACCTCCCCAGAAAATGTGAACGGCGGCTCCAACTCGGCGAGTGCGTCCCTAGTAGCTCTCCTGGAGGCCACTAGGTCAGTGAAGGCGGCCGGATCGTCACGGAAGTCGTCGAGCTCTTCGGCTGTCACAAACCACAGATCGTCTGGGCGACCACCGGAGCGTTCGGCCAGTCGCCGCCCCAGCTCCCGGGCGGCCAGCCGACAGTCGTGGATGATCTCCACCAACAGGGTCTTGGCCTCTTCCCTCCCCCGGGTGTAGAGCACGGCGCAACGCAGGTCCCGTTCGAGGCGCCGACTTTTTCCGCCGCGGAGCCGACCCCGAACGTCGGCGAGTAACTCTCTCCGTCGGTCCAATAGCTGGGCGGCCCGTTTCCGCGGGTCGTGGTCGTCGTCGGCCTGGCGCATCCGGTCCACGAGTGTCAGCGGCAGTGACAGGTCGGTGCCCCACACCTCGCAGGCCATCTCCCACTCATTAGGCCCCCGGCAGCCATGCCGCTCCAGAAACTCCTCGAAGGCCACCCAGAACAGTTCGGCCGCCGGGTCAACGGCCAGCCGGTCGGCCAGGCCGTCGAGGCCAGCGTCGAAGGCCGCCCCTAGCGCCGGGTCGGCGGCCACCATCCGACCGAGGTCCCACAGGACGTGCGACGGCTCGGCCGAAGAGACCCCTCCAATGCCCGACAACAACTCGAGGGCCACCGATCCGTCGCCCAGTAGAGCCTCACAGGAACGGCGAAGGAGGTTCACCCCTAGGCCGGCTGCGCCGCTGATCGCCAGGTGCTCGGCGTAGATCGCCACCAGGTGGGGAACGGCGCCATCCAGTACGGCGACCAGTTCGTCGTCGGTGGCTGTGGCCCGGTCGGGTAACGCCTGCCGCCAGACCTCCACCGCATCTCTTTGGTCGTCGAGCACCGGAAGCGACCGAGCGCCTATGAGCCGCAGCCCGTAGCGGATACCCCGCAGGGTGGCCCACAAGTTCCGGTCAGATGGATGAGAAACATGGGGAGGGGCGACGTCCTCCGAGCCGAGGTAGGTGGCGTCGATCTCGGCCACCGAAGCCCCCGGGCTGCGCACCGCGATCACCCGGGCAAGCGAAAGGTTCAGGTACATGTAGCCCCCGAAGATCCCACCCCCAGCGGTGAGTTCGTCCACCTCCTTGCTTGTGATGAGCCCGCTGCGTAGTGCTGCCTCCCGGCCGGCCTCGGTGCCCATCTCGGTGAACATCGTCATGCTCAGAGGGAACACCACCTCCGGGTACACCTCCCCGGCATTGCCCCGGGTGTAGACGGGAAACCGCGGGCTGGGAGCCTGGTTGAGATACGGGCCGAGGCCGAAGTCGACCAACTCGAGCGGCGCCACGACCCGGCTATCCGCTCCCACTTTGGTGGCCATGGCCGCCAAGGTAGCCCTGCCAGGTCGGGGGCTAGGGTCCGCGAACGATGTCCCGACCTCCGGTCCCCGGCTCGTCCACCTCGCCGGTCCGCCGGTGGGGTTGGACCGCTGGCCCGCTGCTGATCCTGGCCGTGCAACTGGCGTTGTTCGGCGCGCCTCTGGGGGTTGTGATCAACGGGGTGGTACTCGGGCTGATCACCGCCCTGGTGGCGGCGGGCATGTTCCTCATCTACCGGGCCGGCCGGGTGCTGAACTTCGCCCAAGGGGAACTGGGCCTGATCCCCACCGTGCTGGCCGTGATGCTCATCGTCGAAAGCGGCCTGCCCTGGCTGCTGGCCCTATTAGTCGGCCTAGCCGCCGCCGCTCTGCTCGGCGGGGCCGCCGAGTTCCTGATCATCCGCCGGTTCTTCCGGGCCCCACGGCTAGTGATCACGGTGGCCACCCTCGGCCTGGCTCAGGCGCTGACCTTCCTTGCCCTGCTGATGCCCAGGTGGTGGGACGCCCGGGTGTCGTCGCAACGCATCAGCGTGCCCATCGACGCCGTGTGGGATGTCGGCCCCATCCGGCTGAACGCCAACCACCTTCTGGTGCTGGTGCTTACGCCGGCGGTTCTGGCGGCGATCGGTGCCCTGTTGCGGTGGACCGATCTGGGGATCGCCATACGGGCCACGGCCGAACGCCCCGACCGGGCCGCGTCGCTGGGCATTCCGATCAGAGCCGTCCAGACCCTGGTGTGGGCACTCGCCGGAGCGCTGGCCTTCCTGGCCCTGTTCCTGAGGGCCGGGGTGATCGGCCTGCCTATCGGTGGCGACCTGGGATTCGGGCTGCTGCTCCGAGCGCTGGCCGCCCTGATGATCGGACGGCTCACCCACCTGCCGAGCGTCCTGTGGTCGTCGGTGGCCTTGGGGATCCTCCACCAGGGGGTCGACTGGAACCAGGAGAGTTCCCTGGTCGGCAACGCAATGATCGCCCTGGTGATCGTGGTGGCTCTTCTGGCCCGGCGGACCCATCTGGCCCGCGGGGAAATGGAACTGGGTTCCTTCCAGGCCGTTGGGGAGATCCGGCGCCTGCCCGAGTCGCTGGCCCAACTGGCCGAGGTCCGCTTGGTCCGATGGGTCGGCCTCACCGCGGCAATAGCGCTGCTGCTGTGGCTCCCCCACCGGATGGGCACCGAGAACATCCTGCGGTTCTCCTACCTGCATCTGGTGACCATGGTCGTGGTGTCCCTGGTGGTGCTGACCGGGTGGGCCGGCCAACTCTCGCTCGGCCAGTTCGCGTTCGTGACAGTCGGCATGGTGGCAGGGACGCAGCTGACCCAGGAGTGGGGAGCCGACCTGATGCTGGCCTCTTTGGGTGCCGGAATCGCCGGAGTGGTGGCTTCGCTGGCCGTGGGTCTCCCCGCGCTGCGCCTCCGGGGCATGCACCTGGCGGTGACCTCACTGGCCTTCGTGGTGGCCACCACGTCCTATCTGTTAAATCCCCGGTTCTTCGACTGGATCCCCCAGGGCCGTATCCAACGCCACCCGATCCTGGGGCGTATCGACTGGACCAGTTCGTTCGCCATGTACCACGTGAGCTTGGTGGCCTTGGTGGTGACCTTGGTGGCGGTGGCCGGTATCCGCCACAGCCGGACCGGGCGGGTACTCATCGCCTTGCGGGAGAACGAGACAGCGGTCGAAGCCTTTGGGGTGAGCCCTACGAAAGCGAAGTTGACGGCCTTTGGGATTTCCGGCTTTGTGGCCGCCATGGCCGGGGCGCTGATAGCCCACCATCAGCAGGCGATCGTCATCGGTGGTGAGGCCCAGGCCAGCATCGGTTTGTTCGTGGCCGGGGTGGCCGGCGGGCTGGGTTCACTGGTCGGCGCGGCGATCGGCGCCCTTTACTGGTGGGGAGGCCTGTGGTGGCTGCCCGGCAACTGGTACCTCTTGGCCACCGGCGGTGGGGTACTCGTCGTACTGCTGGTGCTTCCGGGCGGGCTGGCCGGGGGCCTCTACGAACTGCGGGACGCCGCCCTACGACGCCTCGCCGCGCACCGTGCCATCCAGGCCCCCGGATTTACTCCTG
>JAKUSA010000004.1 GCA_022449565.1 Acidimicrobiales bacterium
CGACGGCCTGGAGATGCTGTCAACCAAGCGCGCCGAACCACCCCGACGCAAGCACGGAAACGTTCCCCTCTAGGGGGTCGGGTCGCCGTGCTTTCCGTGACCGCCCCCGGGGCGTCGAAGCAGGAATTGGAGGCCATCCGGCTGGCCATCGGGGAACTCTGGCCGGAGTTGACCGCCGGACCGGGCACCGGTCGAGCGCCCACCAACGATTTACCGTGGCGGTTTTCGGGCCGGTGGTGGCGAGACGACGAGGGTCAGTGGCCCTCCCGCCCCTGGCCTCCTGCTTGATGAGCGGTCGTCCAGTCCGGGCCGTCGGTGGCCACCAAACCGGGTAAGAGATCGAGGTAGTGGTGTCTACCCACCTCGGTGGCCCCCAGGCTGGCCAGGTGCTCGGTGCACCACTGCACGTCGATGAGCCGGTCCTCCCGATCGTCGTAGAGGTCGGCGAGGGCGGCCAGGGCCACCTTTGAGGCGTCGGTACGGCGGTGGAACATAGATTCCCCGGCGAACAAGCCGCCCAGCGCTACCCCATAGAGGCCGCCGGCCAGGCCCTCCTCATCCCATGCCTCAACCGAATGTGCCCAACCCAGCCGGTGGAGTTCGATGTAGGCGGCCACGATCCGGCCGTCGATCCAGCCGCGGGGACGGTCCGGGTCCGAGCATCCGGCGACCACCCCCTCGAAGTCGGTGTCGACCCGGATCTCATAGCGACGGCGCGAGCGTTGCAACGACCGGCGGACCACTAGGTCCCCGGGGCGGAGAACGCCCCGCGGGTCGGGCGACCACCAGCCCATCATCCCGTCCGGTTCGATTGGCATAGGGAACAGTCCGGACCGATAGGCCGCCAGCAGGGTTCCCGGGTCTACATCGGCGCCGATACCTACCACCCCGTAATCATCGGCCGAGTCAGCCGGTGGGAATACCCAGGCGCTGGCCGGCGGTTCGACGGGCACCGGACGAGAGTACGCCTCGGCCAGTGGCGGTCCTGGCGGTGTTCGGTCAGCCGCCGATAATGGTGACCGACCGCACGGTCACCTCCCGGCTAGGGCCTCCGCCATACGGGGAGCCCGGGTTAACCCGGTAAAGGTCCATGATTCCTTGGAGGACGCTGAGGCCCGTCGCGTCGGTCTCGCCGAAGACGATGTAGGAGCCCTGCGCGTCAAGCGCTGCGACCTCGGGACCCGTGGTGAAGAAGAACTGGGCCCCGGAACTGTTGAGGCCCGCCGAGCGGGCCATGACCAACTGTCCTGGCCGGTAGGTGAACGGTCCCTGGACGGAGCGGTTGGTTAGCGGCAGGAACAGTCCACCCTCGTCGGGGATGTTGTAGCCGGGACCCGGGTCCGACCAGTCCTGGGTGTGGGGCGATCCGCCCTGAATGATGGCGATCGTTGGGTCGAGGCGGAACAGCAGGGTGTCGTCGTAGTACCCGTAGTTGGCTAGGACGACGAAGTTGTTGACCGTGTTAGGCGTCCGATCGGGGTCTAGGCGCACCTTGACTTCGCCCTCGGTGGTATCGAACACCGCCGTGTAATCGCCCGACGGTCCGATACACATGGGCGGTGGCCTATCGAAGTCCAGGACCGGTGCCCCGGACCTGTCGGCTGTCGGACAATCGGTCGGCACGAATGCCTCCTCAGCGTCCGGCTCGTTACCTACGTTGGCCAGGACCACCGCGATTCCACTGCCCAGCAGGATGAACACCAACACCGCGGCCAGGAGGCGGGTGCGGTTGGTGTATCGGCTGGGGGACGGCGCCGGTCGGCGGACTTTGGAGACCACGGCCGGGCAGCCTAACGACCTGCCGGCGGTCGTCCGATATGCGGCAGATCCTCCGGGGGCACCCCCGGTAGCGTGGAGGGCCGTGGCACTGCTGGTCCAGAAGTTCGGCGGCACCGCGGTGGGCGATCCAGACCGGATCCGAGCCGTGGCCGACCATGTCGCCCGGGGTGTTCGATCCGGTGACGGCGTGGTGGTGGTGGTGTCGGCCATGGGTAGGGAGACCGACGACCTCCTTCGCCTCGCCGACGGCGTGTCGAGTGCTCGCCCGGGCCGTGAGATGGACATGCTGATCACGGCGGGTGAGCGGAAGGCCATGGCCCTCCTGTGCATGGCTATTCACGAGGCCGGTGTCCCTGCCGACTCGTTCACCGGTAGCCAGGCCGGATTCCTGACCGACACCAACCACATGAACGCCCGGATCCTCGAGGTCCGCCCGGACAGGATTCGGGCCGCCCTGGATGAGGGCCGGGTCCCGGTGGTCGGCGGCTCCCAGGGCGTTTCCACTGATAACGACGTGACATTCCTCGGCCGGGGGGGTTCCGACACCACAGCGGTAGCCCTGGCCCACGCCATCGGGGCTGACGCCTGCGAGCTCTACACCGACGTGACTGGGGTGTTCACCGCGGACCCCCGAATAGTGCCCGCGGCCCGACGACTCTCCCGTATTTCGTTCGACGAGTTACTGGAGATGACCGCCACCGGCTGCCCAAAACCGTCGATGCGGTCCGTGGAGTATGCCCGCGCCCACCGGGTGCGGTTGCATGTCCGCTCGGCCTTCACCTGGCAGGAGGGGACGTGGGTCGAAGAGGAGGTACCCGACATGGAACAGGCCATTGTCTCGGCGGTCACCCACGACCTGTCCGAGGCCAAGATGACGATTGCCGGCGTGCCCGACCGTCCGGGCGTGGCCGCCCGGGTGTTCCGGGCCCTCGCCGACCTAGAGGTGAGCGTGGACATGATCGTCCAGAACACCTCCGACCATGGGGTGACCGACATCTCGTTCACCGTGCCCCACGACGAACTGGACCGTTGTCTGGCCCTGGTCGGGGAGCTGGTTGCCGAACTAGGGGCGGCGGGTGTCTCATCGGACACAGGCATCGCCCGGGTGAGCGTCATCGGGGCGGGCATGCGCACTAATCCTGGGGTAGCGGCCTCGATGTTCGAGACGCTCTCGGACCTGGGAATCAACATCCAGATGATCTCGACGTCGGCCATCCGGGTGAGTTGCATGGTTGACGCCGACCGGGTCGAGGAGGCGGTGCAGGCTCTCCACGGGGCGTTTGGCCTCGCTGAGGTCTGATTGGCGGGGTTACCTCCGGTTGATGACCGGAACAGGTCCGGCCGCTCCTGCCTCCACCACCCGTACCCTCTCTCCGATGCGTCCCCTACCCGCCCTGTTCGCCGTGGCCCTTCTCGCTTCGGGGTGCGGGCCCGACGGTCCCGGCGAGCCGAGAGTGGTGGCCGAGGTCGCGACGACAGTGATCGAAGTCGCGCCTCCCACGGTCGGCCGAGACGAGGCGCGGGCCGGTTTCGTGGTGGCGGCCGGAGGGGACCGGGCGCTGGCGGGCCTCTCGGCCCCCGAGCTGGGATGCGTGGTCGAGGAGTTACTGATCGTCCTTGAACCAGTGGAGGTGGTGGCCCTCACGGCCTCAGGGCCGACGCCACCCCAGGCGCCGGTGGTCGTCGACGCTCTTCGGTCCTGTGGCCTGGTCCTTAAGGTGGCCCGGCTCGGTCTGGCTGGCGGGTTCGTCGGCAATTCCGGTGTACCAGGCCTGGACCCGACCTGCGTCCTGGAAGGCGTTACCGAAGACGACATGGCTCCGGTGCTGGAGGCACTTTTTGCCGGTGCAGGGGCAGTGAAGACCGATCGGGCCGTCGACGTCCTGCTGTCCGGGACGCCGGTGATGGGCAACCTGGTGCGGTGCGGCCTGCAGGGCCTTCTCGGTGAAACCGATGACGAGGGATCGCCGTTCTGCCACGGGTTTTTCGACCAGGTGGCGGCCATGATGACCGCGGTCGTCGAACACGGGATGGCCGCCGAGGTCGAGGTGGCGGATCCGGCCCTACTGGCCGAGTTGTTCGGCCTGTCCGACGACGTCTTCGTCTGGTTGGCCGACAACGTGCCCGACGGCCACCGGGCTGACGCGGAGGCGGTACGGGACGCATCGGTGAAGATCTCGCAGGTGATGGCCGAGGCCCTCCATGGCCTCGACGACTCCTCGGACCCGCAGGTCGTCCTAGGGGCCGTGTTCGGGGCGGTGGCCCGACTCGATGCCGAGTTGGCCGTCGGCTCCTTCGAACTGGAGTCGTCCCGGGCCCGCCTGGAGTCCTACGTCACCGCCACTTGCGGCGATTCGGCTACCGGCCTGTTCGACGTGCTGTCAGGGGCCGGGGCCCTGAGTGGGGTTTGAGCCGGGGACGAATGCGCCCTGCGACCGCTCTGCTTGTCACGGTGGTGGTTTCGGCCGGATTCGGGTGTGGTAGCCACCCGGAGCCGGTGGCCCTGGACGTGCCGACCGCAACTACCACGAGGCCGGTTCCAGACGGCGATACCCCAGCTTCCACCAGTATGCCGGTGACCACCGCGGTGGTGACCACCGTGGTCCCGTCGACTAGCCGGCCTGCTCCCGTACCGACCACCACCACGGTGGTACCCGGGGCACCATTGCCTGAGGTGCCTCCCGGGTTCTGCACCGAGTTGGCCGTCCACTCCGGCGACCTGATGTCCGGGGTGGAGAAGATCTTGTCGGACGGGGACCCGTTGGACGGGCCGACCTTGCGCGCCCTGCTCATTGCATCGCGCGACCTACTTATCTGGACCGCCGCTCGGGTTCCGGTGTCGTTGGCCTCCGAGGTCGGTGCCCTGGTCGGTGTGTATCACAACATCGGTGCTGAACTGGAACGACTGGATCCCGGGACAGTTACCGAGGCCCGGATCCGTGGGGTCCTGTTTACCGTTGTGTTCGGGTCCTCCTCGACCGACGGCATCGACCTGGAGGTGGCCGCCATCCGCCTCGCCACGTTTGTCAATCACTCGTGCGGACCCGGCTATCCGCTGCTTACCAGCCTTGGTGACATCTTCGCCATCGCCCGGCCCGATGACGAACCCGGGACGGACCTCGACGGCACCGGCGCCCCGGAGCCCACCACCGGCGACGGGCAGGTCGGGTAACTCTCACCGGGCGGCGATCGGCCCACCGGTAGCGTGGAGGTCCGTGAACGTCGCTGTCGTCGGTGCCACCGGTCAAGTGGGTGGGGTCATGCGGGCCCTGTTGGCTGAACGCGCCTTCCCGGTGGGCGACATTCGCTTCCTGGCTTCGGCTCGGTCGGCCGGGACAACCCTTCCGTGGCTCGACGAAGAGGTGGTCGTGGAGGACACGGCGATTGCTGATTGGTCAGGCGTGGACATCGCCCTCCTCAGCGCGGGCCGGGCTGCGTCGCTGGAGCACGCTCCGACCATGGTCGCCGCCGGGGCAATCGTGGTCGACAACTCGTCGGGCTGGCGCATGGATCCCGAGGTTCCGCTGGTGGTACCCGAGGTAAACGCCCGGGCCCTAGACGACATCCCGAAGGGGATCGTGGCTAATCCGAACTGCACGACCATGGTGGCCATGCCGGTGCTGGCCCCCCTCCACGCCGAGGCTGGTCTGGTGTCGCTGACCATCTCTACCTACCAGGCGGTCTCCGGAGCGGGCCTGGCCGGGGTAGAGGAACTAGCCGCCCAGGTGTCCGAGGCGGGCGACCGGGCGAAGGCCCTAGCCCACGACGGCCGTGCGGTGGAATTCTCCGAGCCCGGATCGTTTCCTCGTCCGGTGGCCTACAACGCGCTGCCTCACGCCGGTTCATTCGTCGCTGACGGTCGCGGCGAAACCGACGAGGAGCAGAAGCTCCGGAACGAGAGCCGGAAGATCCTCGGGATTCCCAACCTGACGGTGTCCGGTACCTGTGTGCGGGTACCGGTATTTACCGGCCACTCTCTGGCCATCAACGCCCGGTTTGCCCGACCTTTGAGCCCCCAGCGGGCCCGTGAACTGCTTGCTACGGCCCCCGGGGTTGTCCTGGCCGATGTACCCACGCCCGTAGACGCTGCCGGGATCGACGACACGCTGGTGGGGAGGATCCGTCGGGACGAGACAGTGGAGTGTGGCCTGGCCCTTTTCCTTTCCGGGGACAACCTGCGCAAGGGCGCGGCGTTGAACGCCATCCAGATCGCCGAGGAGTTGGTCGCGCGGCGGGGTTGAGCGACCGGGCGGCGAGATTCCGCTAGGGCGGGTCGGTGACGTAGCGCCCGACGGCCTCGTCGAGAGACAGGCCCAGTTGGTTGGCCAGACTGGACAGCCAGGCCAGCACGTCACCCAGTTCGTGGAGCTGCTCATCGGGCGACCCCTTTCGGACCGCCTGGGCCAACTCGCCCATCTCCTCGCACAGCCAGGCCACGGTGGCCGACAACCCGCGTTCTCGATCGTCGTCGCCGTAGAGGCGCTCCATCAGATCCTGGACCTCGGCCAACTCCACGGTTCGGGACGGTACCGGCCGCTTCAGGACCACCGGGGTATCCCCGACCGCCGTGACCCGCTGTTCCACACTTTGGTTTGGATGCTCTCCGATGACCAGGCCACCCATCTCTTGCGCGCCCTCGACGCCCTCGACGCCCTTGAGGAGGCGGCCCTCAGGCTGGTCAGAGCAGAGTTGGCCTGTGGCCCGGTGGTCGACGGCTTGATGGCCGATCCCCTTACTGAGGGCTCCCGGCTGGACCTCCTTTATCTGGTCGACACCATGGCTACTGACCTACTTGCCGTAATGGGCCGCCGGGGCACGCTGGGCCGGATGCTCGGCGAGGCACCACCCAGCTCGGCCCGGGATGCCCTGGGGGAGCACCTGGCCGGCCGGGCCGGCACCTGACCCTCAGCGATCAGTCGCCTTAGTCGATCGGGACCGGCCGGGCCAGGCCGTCGACCACCTCGGCGCCCGGTATGGCCAGCAGTCCGGCCGGGGACAGTCGCAGCTTCCGATCCCGGCTACCGCCACCGACCACCACCGTCTCTCTCTCCATCACCGCGCCGTCGATCCACACCGGCAGCGCCCTCGGTAGCCCGAACGGGGTGACCCCGCCGACGGTCATCCCCGTGACCTCCTCGGTTTCGTCGAACCCAGCAAAGGAGGCCTTCCTGGATCCCAGGCGCCTCCGGACGGTGCCGTTCACATCGAGGCGGCAGGTGGCCAGGAGGAGGCATACGGCGTAGCTCCGCGGCTCGGCCTTGCCGGCCACCAGAATGGCGTTGGCCGAGTCCTCGGGAGCCACACCGTAGGCAGCGCAGAAGGCCGCCGTGTCGGCCAGGGCGGGGTCACAGGGCATCACCTCGTGGTCCACCCCGAGGGAGGCCAACTGGTCCAGGACCGAGTCGCCCGTCGGGTCGGACGGCCGGGTCATGACTGCCGCGGCGGGGTAGGGGCCGTCTCGCGGGCCGGGCCGGTCAGGCCGTAGGAGACGGCCACGACCACGATGGCTCCGCCGATGAAGGTGGGCGTCGCGGGGACCTCGTCGAACCACAGCCAGACCCACAGTGAGGCGGCCACCGTCTCAACGGGGGTGAACAGGCTGACCTCGGCGGCCGGGGCGTGCCGGGTGGCCGTGGACATGCAAAGGCGGGCCACCGGCCCGAAGAAGCCGCCCATGAGCAGTGTGGCTATCAAAGCCCGCNGNTCCAGCAGCGAGACGTCNGCCGGGACCGCNGTGACCACGACGGTGCAGGTAGCGGTTGCGGCCACCACGAGGGTGCGAGGCAGGTCGGGATGGCGGCGCCAGATCACGAGGTTGATAGAGAACCCCCCGATGGCCAGGAGGGCCAGCAGGTCACCACCCACCCCACCTCCGGTCATCGACCCGCCCACGATGACGGCGATGCCGACCACCGTCACTCCAATAGCCCGCCAGGTCCGTGCCGAGGTGTGCTCGTGGAGGGTCAGACGAGACAGGAGGGCGGCGAAGATGGGACCGGCGGCGATGATGGCCACCACGTTGGACGCCGCGGTGAGGGTCACGGCGGTCAGGAAGGACGTGGTTGAGACGGCACCCAGCAGGCCGGTGAGGAGCAGGGTGCCCCGCCACCGGACCACGGTTGCCACAGTGGTCCGGCCCAGGGAGCTTGCAGCCAGCGACCACGCCACCGGCGAGGAGAAGAGGCCGACCATGAAGGCGATGGTCCAGCCGTCCACCTCGGAGTCACGTTCGGCTACCCGGACCAGCAGCGAGTCGCTGGACACCAGGAACATCCCGGTGAAGGCCAGCAGCAGGCCGAGGGACCGTCCGGACCGCGGGATCCGGTCG
>JAKUSA010000040.1 GCA_022449565.1 Acidimicrobiales bacterium
CGCCGTCGGTGGCCGCTGCCTGGGGCACTCCGCTTGCCTTGCTGTTCATAGACGGTGGTCACGGTGTCGAACCAGCGCACGCCGACTACAAAGGGTGGGTGCCCCATCTGGTCGAGGGTGGCACCCTCCTTATCCACGACGTGTTTCCCGACCCTGCCGACGGGGGACGGCCGCCGTTCGAGATCCACCAACGGGCCGTGGCCTCGGGTGCTTTCGAGGAACTCGACGCCGTCGGGTCGCTGCGAGCCCTGCGTCGTACCGGCCCCGGCTTCTGAGCGGCTCCGGTTCCCGGTCAGTCCAGGTCCCGTACCGGCGCTCCGGTCTCGATGATCTCGGGCAGGCCGGTCCGGTGGGTGAATAACCCGGCGGCCGGGCTCGCTCCGGAGAGGGCATCGGCGGCCAGGATCACCGCAGCGGCCGAGTAGGTGGTCCGTTCCCTATCGGGGAACGACACCCCACTCGGGTGGACCACCCCGGTCAGGTACCGGCCCTCGTCGACCCGCATGGCCTGGGCCCAGGTGTACAGGTCTACGGCCGAGGCGTGGTCGCCGGCCGCCAGGTAGGCCATCGCGCACTCGCAGGTCTCCGCTGTGGTGACCCATGGACGGTCGCTCACGCAACGCACCCCGAGGCCGGCCATGGCGAAGGGCTCTCGACCGCCGGCCAGGTGACGGAGGGCCGTGTCCCCGGCGACCAGTCCGGCCAGCACCGGGTAGTACCAGTCCATGGCCCAGCGGTCTTTGGGGGCGAAGGCCCCGGCCGGCTGGGTACGCACCACATGGGCCAGGCTGGCTAGTGACAGTTCCCAGTCGGGCCGCTCATGGCCCAGTTCCTCGCCTAGAGCGATGGCGCACCGCAGGCTGTGGCAAATGCTTGATGATCCGGTCAGGAGAGCGTAGGACCAAGGGGTGCCGTCCGGATGGCGGGCCCAGATGATCTCTCCCCGCGGGGTCTGCAGGTCCAACACGAAGTCGATGGCCGATTCGACGACCGGCCACATGGCCTCCGTGAATCCCCGGTCATGGGTCATCAGCCAGTGGTGCCACACCCCGGTGGCCGCATAAGCCACCACGTTGGCGTCGAACTTGGGATCCTCAACCTTGTTGCCTAGGTAGTAGTGGTGCCACGCCCCGGTGGGCAGCTGTGTGGCGAGCAGCCACTGGTAGGCGGCCTCGGCCTCGTCGAGGTGGCCGGTTACCGCCAAGGCCATTGCCGCCTCGACGTGGTTCCACGGGTCGGCATGCCCCCCCGGGAACCAGGGGATCATCCCGTCGGGTAACTGCCACTCGGCGATGGACGCCGCGCTGTCCCGTAATTGGTGGGCCGTGGTGATGCCGGGGACGTCAGGCAGCGGCACGAGCGGACTCCTCGATGGGTTTGGTGGCGTAGACGACCAGGCTCTTGCCCAGCACGGGGTTGAGTGCCCGTTCGGTCCAGCGGGTTAGCCGCGGGGCCTTCTCGATGTCCCATGACAGCAGGCGGTGGTAGAGGGTGACCAGTCGGCTGTCGGCGATCGGCTGGTTGGGGCCGACCAGGCACCGCAACCACCAGTAAGGGCTGTGCAGGGCGTGGACCCGGTGGTGTCCTGTGGGCACCATCCCGGCGGCTCGGAGCATGGCGACGATCTGCTGTCGGCGGTAGATGCGCACATGACCCCCGGCGGCTTTTGGGGCGTGGTAGTCCTCTGAAAGGGACCAGCAAACCTTCTCCGGGAAGAGCGAAGGAACAGTCACCGCGATGGTGCCGCCGGGTCGTAGCACCCGGGTGAGTTCGGCCATTGCCGTGTCGTCGTCGTCGATGTGTTCCATGACCTCGGAGGCGATGACCCGGTCGAAGGCGCCATCGGCGAACGGAAGCCGCCGGGCATCCCCGTTGGCCGTCTCGAGCATCACCGTCCCCACGCCGGCGTCGGTGGGTCCGACCTGGCCGGCGTCGTGCATCACCCCGGCGACGGCACGCACCTGGCGGAGTTCATCGACACCCAGGTCGCAGGCCACCACCGAGGCACCCCGGCGGAGCGCCTCGTAAGCGTGGCGGCCGAACCCGCAGCCCAGATCCAGCACCAGGTCGCCGGAGCGCAGTCCCAGCCGGTCGTAGTCGGCGGTCAGCACGACCCGGTTCGAGGGGTCTGTCTGTCGAGTAGGGCCCGGTACTGGTCAACTGTCCGCTCCGCCGTGTGGTGCCAGCTCCACTGGTCGATGACCCGTTGACGGCCGTTGGCCCCCACCCGGTCGCGGACATCGGGCTGGTCAAGGACGGTCCCCAGCATGGCGGCCAGGGCCTCGCCGTCGCCCGGGGGGACCTGGAAGCAGGTCTCACCGTGCGAACCGGCCACCTCGGGTAGGGCCCCACCGGTGGTGGTCACCAGGGGCACCCCGCACGACATGGCCTCGATGGCTGGCAGGGAGAAGCCTTCGTAGAGGGAGGGCACCACGGCCACCTCGGCTTCGCTATAGAGCTCCACGATCCGCTCGTCGGACACTCCATGGATCCAACTCACACAGTCGGTCAGGCCCAGTTCGGCGAACAGGTCGGCCGAGGCGCTGCCCTCGGCCGGCCGGCCGATGATGACCAGTTCTACATTCCGTTCGGTTCTTAGTTTGGCCACCGCCTCCAGCAGGTACTTAAGGCCCTTCATGGCCACATCGGCGCTCGCTGTGGTCACGATCCGACCCGGGACCCGCCGTACCCCGGGGACGGGGCGGAACATCTCCGGGTCGACGCCCACCGGCACCACGTGGATGTGCTCCGGGTCGACCTTGTGGTCGGCGGCTATGTCGACCTTGGACGACTCAGAGACGGTCATGATGTGGTTCATCCGGCGAGCCACCCGGCCCTGCATCTTGGTGAAGGCGTACCAGCGCCGCATGGAGAACGACTCCCACAGGGTGCGGGCGTGGGCGATCTCCAGGCGCCGGTCCACGGTGATCGGGTGGTGAATCGTGGAGAGCACCGGGAAACCGACCCGCTGCTGGAGCAGTACCAGTCCCCAGCCCAGGCACTGGTTGTCGTGGACCAGGTCGAAGTCGTCACGCCGGTGGCGGAGGTGGTCCCAGGCCCGGAGGCTGAAGGCCAGCGGTTCGGGGAAGGTGCCGGTGTTGAACGCGGCCACCTCAACGAGGTCCCAGCGGGTTTTCAACTCCCAGATCCGAGCCTTGCGCATCGGATAGTGGTCGTTGTAGAGGTCCAGGCTGGGGAGGGCTATCAGCGGCACCCGTTCATCGAGGACCGGGTACGGCTGGCCAGAAAACACCTCCACCGAGTGGCCTAGGTCGCTCAGGGCTTTGGTCAGGTGGCGGGTGTAGACACCCTGGCCGCCGCAGTGCGGCTTACCTCGGTAGGAGAGGTAGGCGATCCGCAGGGGTGAGTCGCCGTCGGCCGGAGCTGTTTCCGGGCTGGGCATTCGACCAGTCTGGCCTTCTGCGGCCCCGATTACTCCCGGGTAACCCGGTACCGTCGGCGGGATGCGGGGTCTTGTGCAGCGGGTGGAGCGGGCCGAAGTCCGGGTCGACGGCGAAGTCGTGGGAGCTATCGGGGCCGGCCTGTGCGTGTTCGTGGGGGTCACCCACGACGATGGCGATGCGGAGGCCGACCAGCTGGCCGCCAAACTGGCCGGTCTACGGATCCTGGACGACGATGCAGGGGTCATGAACCGCTCGGTAGTCGAGGTGGGCGGTGAGGTGCTCCTGGTCAGCCAGTTCACCCTCTACGGCGACACGGCTAAGGGCCGACGGCCCACTTGGAACGCCGCCGCGCCGCCGGAGCAGGCTAAGCCACTGCTCGATCGGGTGGCTGAGGGGCTGAGTGCTACCGGGCTGTCCGTGGCCACAGGACGGTTCGGGGAGTACATGGCGGTCGAGTTGGTCAACGACGGTCCGGCCACCCTGATGGTGGAGGTCTGAGGGGCTCCACCGGGCTTAGTCAGTTCTCCCGGCGGCGGGCCGGCCACCTGCCCCAGACCACAAGGACCAACGCGGCGGCCAGCATCGGCCACGGGCCGACCCTGGTCGCCCAGGTTTGTCCGTTCCGCAGCCCGACGGTCGCCTGGCGGACCGCCTGTTCTCCCACTCCGGTGCGGTCCAGGACCTTTCCCTCGGGGTCGATGATGGCGCTGAACCCGGTAGGTGCGGCTTGGAGCAGCCACCGGCCGGTCTCTAGCGCCCGCAGCCGGCTGGACGCCACCTGCTGGGTCTGGATCTGGGTCAGCCAGTAGCTGGCCCCGTTGGTCGGGTTCAACAGCACCAGGGCGTCGTGTAGGGCCGCTTCCCGGGTGCGTTCGGTGAAGAACACCTCCCAGGAGATGGCCACACCTAGTCGACCCAGCGACGTGTCGAGCACCGCCGGACCGTCTCCGGGGCGCACGTCACGTCGCGGGAGGCTGTCAGCGGCAAAGCGTTCCACCAAGCCCCGAAGGGGCACGAACTCGCCGAATGGCACGGTGCGGACCTTGTCGAACCGGTCGGCAACACGCCCGTCGGCCTCGATGGCCTCCACGTAGTTGAGGTTGACCCCCTGGTCCGTGGGGTCCCGGTGAAACCACCCGGCGACTAGCACCGCGTCCAGGGAGCCGGCCAGGTCCTCGAGCACCGGCCGGGCCTCGTCAGCGTAGAGACGGTTAGGGCGGCGTTTCCCGTCCGGGAGGTCCGGGTCCGGGTTGACGACGTTCTCGGGCCAGACCACCAGATCAACCGGGCCGGTCACCAGGTCTGTGGCCGCTACTTGGTTAGCGAACACGATGACCGCCCCGGTGGGGGTGGCCCGTGTCCGTTGCGGGCCTCCGCCCTGAACGACGGCCGCCTCGATGGTGCCCACCGTCTTCCCCGTGGGGGCGAGGGTGGCCAACAGCAGGGCGACGGCCACCACCCCACCTGCGCCGGCCACCGACCGGCCGAACCGACCCGGAGCCCGGGGGGCGTCGGCCAGGGCGCTGAGCGCGCATCCCGTCGCGGCCACCAGCACCACAAGCAGTAATGGGCCGGCCACCCGGACCACGGGGGCTAGCGGTCCGGCGGCCTGGCCGATGGGGATGGTGGCCAGGGGGACACCACCGAACGGCACGCTCCATCGGGCGAACTCGGCGAGGGTCAGGGCCCCGACCAGAGCAGGGCGTCGGCCCCGGAGGGGCGGCACCGCCACGGCGGCCAAGCCGACGAAGCCGGCGTGGAGGAGGGCGGCGACCACCCATCCGGGTGGGGTCAGGTCAACCATCCAGAAGGTGGATGGCAGGGCCCAGGCTGCTCCGGCCAGAATCCCTCTACCGAGTCGGGACCGGGCCGACCGCCCGGCCAGCGAAGAATCGAGAACGGCCACCCCGGCGAAGGCCGCCGGCCACAGCCCCCACGGGGGCACCGATGCGGCGACAAGCAGCCCGGCGGCCACCGGGCCCAGGAACCGTGAGGCGAGACGTTGGCCGGTCACCCTCACCTCAGGTGGCCGGCCAACGCGGCCACCGCCTCGGTTCCGGATCCCACGCAGGCCGGCACACCAACTCCCCGGTGGTGGGCTCCGGCCACCACAACGCCCGGTACCTCGTCGTCGAGTTGTTTCGCCGCTTCGGCCATCCTGGCCCGGTGCCCGGGTCGGAACTGGGCTAGCGCGTCAGGCCAGCGGCCTACCCGCACTGCCACCGGCGGGGCCTCAACGCCGACCGTGATTGCCAGATCGGCGGCCAGGGCGGCCACTAGGGCGTCGTCGTCGAGCCCATCAGGTCGGCGGTCGTCGATCCGCCCCGCCGAGACCCGCAGCACACTGTGCCGGCCGTCGTCAAGATGCGCCCACTTACTGCCTGAATACGAACAGGCGGTCATCATCATCCCGGCGCTGCGGGGCACCAGGAACCCGCTCTGGTCCCCGGACACCGGTGCATCGGACCGCCGGTAGGCGAAGGTGGCTATCGACACCGAGGCGTGCTCGATCCCAGCCAGGGTATCGGCGACCGTCGGACAGAGTCCGGAGAGCAGGCTGGCCGCTGCCGCGGCCGGGACAGCCAAAACGACCGCATCGGCCGTCTCGTCACCGGCGTCGGAGTGCACCACCCAACGCGGGCCATCGGCGGTCAGGGACCGTACCGGGCATCCGAGTCGCAGCGCGCTTCCAAGGCGTTCGGACAACCTGTTGGCTAGATGGCCCATGCCCGCCGGGTGAGTGTTGAACACCGGGGCGGCTGGGTTGGTCCGCTGCTGGGCCTCCCGGAGAGAAGCCAGCAGGCCATCGGGGTGGCGGGCCCCCTCGAGCAGCTGGGGGGCCATGACGGTGCAGCTCAGATCGTCGGCCCGACCGGCGTTGACTCCGCCGAGCAGTGGGTCAACAAGGCGCTCGAACACCGCATCTCCCACGCAGGTCCGGACCACCTGGCCAACGCTGAGGTCGCCGTCGGCTCCGGTGCCCGCGGGCAGTCCGCCATCGGCCCGACCGTCGCCGGCCAACCGCTCCAGGTCGGAGGGGTCGAGTACTCCGTCAGCCACGGTGCTCGGATCGAGGGGCACGCCCAGCACGTTGGGGGAGGGCAACGGCCGGAGGGCACCGTCAAGCCACACAGAGGCCGTCCGGGCCCGGGGGGCGACCAGTTCCCCGCCCAGCCCTGCCTCGGCGAACAGGTCGGTCGCCCACGGCACCCTTACCAGGAAGGAGTCGGCTCCCTCGTCGACCGGCAGCCCAACTATGGGACTGGTCACCAGCCGGCCCCCGGCCCTCGTCGCGGCCTCTAAGACGACCAACTGAGTCGCGGGGTGGTCGACGGCGATTCGATGGGCGGCGGCCAGGCCGGTGATCCCGGCGCCGACTACCACCACCCGTCGGCTCATGGCGTGCCGTCCCGGGAGGGTCGATGGGCCTGTACCAACTCCACGATGTGGGCCAGGACCCCGGGGTCGGTGTTAGGGAGGACCCCGTGACCGAGGTTGAACACGTGCCCCGGGTGGTCGCCGTTGCGAGCTAGTACGTCGGCCACCGCGGCGTCGACTACCTCCGGGGCCTCGAGGCAGATTGCCGGGTCGAGGTTGCCCTGCAGGACGGCATCGGGGCCGAGCAGGCGGCGAGCCTCGTCGAGGGGGGTCCGCCAGTCCACACCGACCACCTCGGGTCCCGCGGCAGCCATCAGGTGGAGGATGGGCCCGGTGTCGGCGCCGAAGTGGATGCGGGGTACACCGAGTTCGGCAAGCGCGGCCAGGATCCGCCGGCTGTGGGGGAGTACCACTTGCCGGTAGGCCTGCGGGTCGAGCGCCCCAGCCCAGGTGTCGAACAACTGCACTGCCGAGGCTCCCGCCTCTATCTGGGACCGCAGGGAGGCGATGGCGACATCGGCCAGTCGGTCCAACAGGGCATCGAAGAGGGCCGGGTCCCCGTTCATGAAGGCTCGTGTGCGTTCCAGGGCCCGTGACGGCATCCCCTCCACCAGGTACGAGGCCACTGTGAACGGGGCGCCGGCGAAGCCGATAACCGGCACCGGGGAGGCGGCGACCACCTGGCGAACCGTCTCGGCCACGTACGGGGCGTCCACGTCCGGTTCGAAGGGTCGAAGTCTCTCCAGGTCGGCGGCGGACTCGAACGGGCGGTCGACTACCGGACCCACTCCTTGGCGGATGTCGACCCCGAAGCCCAAGGCCTGGACCGGGACCATGATGTCCGAGAACAGGATCGCCGCGTCGACCCCGTAGCGATGCACCGGCTGAAGGGTGATGGTGGCCGCCCGGTCCGGATCGGCCACAGCATCCAGGATTGACCCGGTGCCCCGTACCGCGCGGTACTCGGGGAGTGACCGTCCCGCCTGGCGCATGAACCACACCGGTGTGTGATGGTGGGGCTCACCCCGGCAGGCGGCCAGGAACGTCGAATCGGTGTGATCCGGGGTCAGACGGTTGGGGTCAGACGACATCTCGGCGATGCTACCGAGGAGCCTGTCAGACCCTTCCGCCGGCTCTCGCCCGGCCCGGTCAGGCCGGGGGGGTCGCTTTCTCGAGGAGTCGACGGGCCGCTACGGCATCCGGATGAGCCAGGCGGGCCAGCGCCGAGTCTCGTCCGTTGGCGCATACCTGGAGGGTGGTCGCGTCGTCCATGTCAGACGACCCTCGGGTGGCCAGATCGGTTGTCGTGGGCTGCAGGACCAGGACCGTGGTACCCCGGGCGGTGATCAGTTCTACCTCCCGCCGCAGGGTGCGACTGTGCCAGGCCCGGGCCAGCGACCCATCGCTGGGGCCGTCCACCGTCGGCGACGTGGTCTTTGACGATGACACAACCACCAGATCGAGGTGGAGGGGGGCCAGTAGGTCGGCGTTGGTGGAGGAGTGGACACCGCCGTCGACGTAGCGGCGGCCGCCGATCTCCACTGGGGCGAAGTAGCCGGGTACGGCGGAGGAGGCCTGTACCGCTGGTCCGACGGTGGTTTCCACGTCGTCACGTCCAAATACCGTCCGTCGGCCATTGTCCAGATCCACGGCACACAGCCAGGTGGCTTCGGTCGGCCACGGGCCGGGATGGAGTTGTTCGGCTCGCTCGGCCAAAGACGAGCCGTCGACCTCCCCTTCGGGGAGGAGGCCGGTGAGGGCCACCATTGGTCGGGGACGTCCGCCGACGAACAGTTCCCGGGCCACCAGCATCGGGTTGGCCGGTCGACGGCTTGGTGGACGGAGATTCGGATCGGTGACGTGGAGTCGGGTGGTCACCCGGGCCGAGATGGTCCGACCCTCAGGGCTGAGCGGAACACCCAGATAGTGGCCGGCCAGATCGGCGGCCGAGAGCCCGGCTCTCAGGCCCACAGCCATGACTGCTCCTGCCGAGGTGCCGACCACCACATCGGCGCTTCGGGGATCCCATCCGGTGGAGGTAGCCAGGGCGGCGAGCACCCCGGCGTGATGGGCTGCCCCGTGGTGCCCGCCGGCACTCAGCACCACTCCCACGGCGACCATCGCCCCATGGTCGCGCATGGACAGTGGGGCGGCTGCCGCGGGGTTTCCGGTGGGCTTCTTCCCACCGGTAGACTCGTTGTTCGGTCGAATTCGGGTTACGGGCCCTGATCGGCCGTGACGGCCATGTCCCGAGGACGTTCGGGGGGTGTTCCCATCCCGACCGAGTTAGAGACCGAACAGGCCTACGTCGACCACGCCTATGAGCATCTCACCGGGGCGCGGGACCGGGCGCTCGCCCTGACCTCAATGGTTGAGGTCGGCTCGGGCGGCACCAATCAGGCCCGGTTCGAACGGGATGCCATCTGGGAAACAGTGGCCGCCCGACTGGGCCAGTTGGATATGGGTGATGCCGCGCTCGTGTTCGGCCGGATCGACCAGGAGCCTGACGCGGGTAGCGGCCGTTACTACATCGGCCGGGTTGGTGTGTGGGACAGCAAGCAGGATCCGGTGGTCGTTGACTGGCGGGCCCCGGTGGCCGAGTCGTTCTATCGGGCCACTGGATCCGACCCGATGGGCCTGCAACGACGCCGGCACTTCGTGAGCCGTGGTCGGACCCTGCTCGGTCTCGAGGATGAGTTGTTCGGAGACATCGACCGATTTCGCGAGGAGGCCGGTCAGGGACTGCACGGTGAGGGTGCGCTAATCGCCGCCCTGGAGACGGCCCGGACCGGACGACTCCAAGACATCGTTGCCACCATCCAGGCCGAACAGGACAAGATCATCCGGGCTCCTCTACCCGGGGTGCTCCTAGTGTCGGGAGGTCCGGGTACCGGCAAGACGGTGGTGGCTCTGCACCGGGCCGCTTACCTGCTCTACACCCACCGGTTCCCTCTAGAGGGGCAGGGGGTGCTTGTGGTGGGCCCCAACCGTCTGTTCCTCGCCTACATCGAGCAGGTCCTTCCGTCACTGGGGGAGGCCGGTGTGGAGATGGCCACCTTGGGAGACCTTGTCGGAGGGTTGCGCGTCCTGGATACTCGAGACGCCGAACCGGTCGCCCGACTGAAGGGTGATCTTCGGATGGTCCACTTCGTGGCACGGGCGGTGCGGACCCGGCAGCGTCCCCTGCGGGTCGCTCTGAGGATTGGCTACGGGGTCAAGTGGCTGACGGTGAGCGTCGAAGAGACGGCTCGGATTGTGGCCGAAGCCCGGCGTCGGTTCCGCACCCACAACGCGGCGCGCCGGTTCGTCGAAGCCGAGTTTTACGCTGCGCTGGCCTCGAGTATCCACGAGGACCCGGACGCCGGCACGGTGCGCGACCGTTTGCGAGGGAATTTGGCTGTCCGAGAGGCCCTGGAGTGGATGTGGCCCGTGCTATCCCCAGCGCAACTGCTCAACGACCTGTTCGGGTCCCGGGCGCTCATCAGGGCCGCTGATCCGAACCTCACCGACGACGAGGTGGAATCGCTTCACCGGCCGCGAGCCGCGGTTTCCGAGAACGTGTCGTGGTCGGCGTCGGACGGACCTTTGCTCGACGAGGCCCGGGCGGTTCTGGGTTCCCGGCCGGGGCGCCGACAGGTCGACGTGGTACGCACCTTCGGCCACGTCGTGGTCGACGAGATTCAAGACCTGTCACCGATGGACCTGCGAATGCTGGAGCGGCGGTCGTTGAACGGTTCGATGACCGTGGTCGGGGACATCGCCCAGGCCACCGGTGCCTGGGCCCATGACACCTGGTACAGCATCCTGGACCACCTGCCGGACCGCCAGCCGGTCCGACGGGCTGAGTTGACCATCGGCTACCGGATCCCGGCGCCCATCATGGACGTGGCGGCCCGGGTCCTTACCGAGGCGGCGCCCGACCTGTCCCCACCCAACTCGGTGCGTTCCACCGGCGACCCGCCCCGGTTCGTGCCCGCCGGGGTGGCCCTCGGCTGCTTGGCTGAGGTCGTGGCTGAAGAGCTACGGGTGGTCGGCGCCGGGAATCTGGCGGTGATCGTCGCCGGTTCGCAGGTCGCCGAGGTGGAGGCGGTGCTCGAGGCGGCGGGCATCGTCTTCGGGCGCCCAAGCCGGCGGGGTCTCGACGAGCAGGTAGCGGTGGTCCCAGTCGGGTTGGTCAAGGGCCTGGAAGTGGACGCCGCGGTGGTTGTTGAGCCGGCTCGGATCATTCGTGAACAGGACCAGGGGGTGCGGGCCCTCTACGTGGCCCTTACCCGGGCTACCAAAAGGGTGGCGGTCGTCCACGCCGAGCCGCTTCCCGACCTGCTCAACCCCTGAGACCACGGTCCGGTGGGACCTATTGGTGGTAGATGGCTTCGAGAATGTTGAGGCGTGACGCCCGGTAGGCAGGCAGGATGGCGGCCACGACCCCGAACACGCCCGACACCAGCAGGTACTCGACCAGGGAGCGCACGGGCACTGAGAGTTCCATGTCGATTCCCGGGATGGCGGAAACCGCGGCGAAGCCAAACAGGACGCCGATGGCCACCCCCAGCAAGCCGCCGAAGAGGGCGATGATCACTGCTTCCCATCTGACCATGCGCCGCATCTGCCGTCGGGTCATGCCTACTGCCCGTAGCAGGCCCAACTCTCGGGTTTGTTCGTAGACCGACAGGGCCAGGGTGTTGGTGATGCCTAGCACTGCGATGAGCAGTGACAGGCCGAGGAACACGGTGATGATGGCCAGCACCTGATCGAGTTGTGCTTCCATGGATTTGCGGTATTCCCGCTGATCCTCCACCGTGAGCTGTGGGTACTCGTCGGTGAGGGCCTCGATGGCGGCCCGGGCTATCTCCGGGTCGGCATCGGCGGAGTAAACGACGCTGGCGAAGGCGGGTTGAGCCTGGGGCATGTAGTAGTCGAAGGTGGCGTCGTCGACCACCCAGTTACCCAGCAGCGAGGCGTCGCGGAAGATCGCCGCGGTGGTCAGCGTGGTCTTCCGGTTGGCGCCAAACACCACGGTGACCGGGTCGCCGATAGCTAGGGCCCGGTCTGTCGCCGGGTCGACGTGGATGAGGATTGTCCCGTAAGTCCCGGGGGCAGCTGGACCGGCTACGTCGCCGTCAACTAGGTCGAGATCCATGTGGTCGGCGAGAAGGGACAGGTCGGTGCTGAGCACCTCCTTGGTGGATCCGTCGACGGTCATTCCGTCGAATACAAACCGGTAGCCGATGGCTGAGTCGATCAGGTCGGGCCGCTGCTCGGACACAGTGACCATGTCGGCCACCAGGTCGGCGGAGAACCCAGCGCCGGGACCGAACGTAGCGCCGGAGATGAACAGGTCGCTGGAGATGCTGTCGTCGAAAATTCTGCCAGCGGTGGTTTTGATCGAGTCACCGACCACCGCAGCCAAACAAACCAGGGCCAGGCCCACGGTGAGGGCCGCAGCGGTGGCCGCGGTACGACGGGGCCGGCGCCCGGCATTCTCTCTGGCCAGCCGTCCTGGGATACGAAACAGGCGTTGGATGGGCCTACCAAGCAGGTTGGCTACCGGTCGGGCGGCAACCGGGCTGAGCAGGTAAACCCCGACGAAGGCGACCAGAGCCCCGGCGCCCAGTAGGAACAGCCCGGGCCGGGTTGCGAGCTCGGCGAACATCCCGGTAGCGAGCATCACCACACCTGCCAGGACGATGACTCCGCCACCGAGGAGCCGTCGGGTGAGGCTGGCGGGCGTGAGGCCTGGCTGGTCGCGCAGAGCAGCCACCGGAGCGATGGAACGTATGCGGTGGGCCGGGCCGAGCGAGGAAAGCACGGTGGCTCCGATTCCCACCGCGGTGGCGATGACGATGGTCCGGAGGCGGATAGGCAAAGTGCCGGGGAGGGCCGCGGATCCCAACGATTCGAGCAGTTCCCGGAGCCCGAGGGCCAGGGCGTAGCCGCCGGCCAGCCCGGCGACGGCGGCCACGGCGCCGATCACCAGTGCTTCGAGGATCACCGATCGGGCTATCTGGCGGGCCGTGGCCCCCAGTATCCGGAGCAGGGCCAACTCTCGGACCCGCTGGCCGAGCACGATGGAAAACGTGTTGTTGATGATGAAGGCGCTGACCAGCACGGCGATCACCGCGAAGGTCAGCAGCACGTAGGAGATGATGTTGATGAACGATCCGAAGTCGTCACGGTTCTCTTCGGTGATGGTCGCCGCGTCGACAACCTCCAGCCGGACATCGGCGTAGGAGGCAAGGGCGTTCTGCAGGTCCTCCGGGAGGGCGGAGAGGACGCCCGGTGCTTCGAGTGCTGCCTCCGCCTGGGCGATCTGCGAGGCGACCAGGATCGCGGAGAATCGGTCCCGGTAGGCGTCGAGGCCAGCTTGGATCTCGGCGGCCACCGTCGCCGGGTCGGCGCCCGCTTCGAGGGCCACGTGGATCTCGTCATAGATGCCCTCGCGGCCCAGGAACGTTTGGGCGGTGCGCTCCTCGA